>JAKFXW010000111.1 GCA_021731185.1 Gallionellaceae bacterium | reverse complement strand
GCCATTTTCCTTGCGCTATCCGTTGATTGACGGGCAGGGGAACTTCGGCTCGGTGGATGGCGATAACGCAGCGGCGATGCGATACACCGAAATTCGCATGGCTCGCATCGCGCATGAATTGCTGGCTGATTTGGATAAAGAGACGGTCGATTTCGGGCCGAACTATGACGGCTCCGAGCATGAGCCGCTGGTGCTGCCCGCGCGCTTTCCGAATTTGCTGGTGAATGGTTCATCGGGTATTGCGGTTGGTATGGCGACCAATATTCCACCGCATAATTTGAGCGAAGTGATTGATGCCTGCCTGGCATTTTTGAAAAATCCGGAAATGGATATTGAGCAGTTGATCGAGATGATTCCCGCGCCGGATTTCCCCACCGCTGGCTTCATTTACGGCACGTCTGGCGTGAAAGAAGGTTATCGCACTGGCAAAGGGCGCGTGATTATGCGCGGGCGTACGCACTTTGAGGATATGGAAAAAGGCAATCGTCAATGTATCGTGATTGATGAGCTGCCCTATCAGGTAAACAAGGCCACCTTGCTCATGAAAATTGGCGAGTTGGTGCGTGACAAGCGCGTCGAAGGCATTTCAGAAATTCGTGATGAGTCGGATAAATCGGGGATGCGTGCGGTGATCGAGCTCAAGCGCGGCGAGAATGCCGACGTGATTCTCAATCAACTCTACAAAGAAACGCAGTTGCAAGATAGCTTTGGCATGAACATGGTGGCTCTGCTTGATGGCCGTCCACAGTTGCTGAATCTGAGACAATTTTTGGATGCATTCTTGCGTCATCGGCGCGAAGTTATTACCCGCCGTACTGTGTTCGAGCTACGCAAAGCGCGCGAGCGTGGACATATTCTGGAAGGCTTGGCAGTCGCGCTTTCCAACGTGGACGAAATTATTGCTTTGATTAAAGCTGCCGCCACGCCCGCTATTGCCAAGCAGGCAATTATGGCGCGTGCATGGAAGTCCTCGCTGGTAGAAGAGTTGCTCAGTCGCATGAACGAAGCCTCTCGCCCCGAATCGCTGCCGCTGGAATTTGGTATGCAAAGCCAGGGTAAGCAGCGCGTTTATAAATTATCTGACGCGCAGGCACAGGCGATTCTGGAATTACGTTTGCAGCGTTTGACCGGATTAGAGCAAGACAAAATTTCTGGCGAGTATCGCGAAGTGATGGATCAGATTGTTGACCTGCTCGATATATTGGCCAAGCCTGTACGCATTACCAAAATTGTGAGCGACGAATTAATTGCGATCAAATCTCAGTATGGCGATAAGCGTCGCAGCGAAATTATCACGCATACGCAAGACATGAGCATGGAAGATTTAATCGTGCCGGAGGATGTGGTAGTTACGCTGTCGCATAGTGGCTACATGAAGGCGCAGGCAATGGATGAGTATCGCGCCCAGAAACGCGGCGGACGCGGCAAGCAGGCAGCCAGCACCAAGGAAGACGACTTTGTCGACAATCTATTTATCGCTAACACACACGATAATATTTTATGTTTCTCTAGTCGCGGGCGCGTGTATTGGATCAAGGTTTATGATGTGCCACAGGGATCGCGCACGGGTCGTGGCAAACCAATTGTGAATTTGTTACCGCTGGAAACAGGCGAAAAAATCAACGCCATTCTGCCCGTCAAAGTGTTTTCAGATGACCAATTTGTATTTTTTGCTACAGCTAATGGCACGGTGAAAAAGACCGCACTGTCCGATTTTGCCAACCCGCGCAAAGCCGGAATTATCGCAATCAATCTGGACGAGGGTGATTATTTAATTGGCGTGGCACTGACTGATGGTAAGCATGATGTGATGTTGTTTTCAGATGGCGGCAAAGCGGTACGCTTTGATGAAAACGATGTGCGTAGCATGGGTCGCGTTTCACGCGGCGTGCGTGGGATGAAGCTGGCAGCCAAGCAACAGGTCATTGCGTTATTGGTGGCAGAAGATGAAACTCAGGCGGTGCTAACCGCCACTGAAAATGGTTTCGGCAAGCGCACGCCGATTACCGAATACACTCGTCATGGACGTGGTACGCAGGGCATGATCGCGATAAAAACTTCTGAACGTAATGGCCGAGTCGTCGCCGCAACATTGGTCAGGCAAGAAGATGAAATCATGCTGATCGGCACGAATGGTGTGTTGATCCGCACCCGCGTCAGCGAAATTCGCGAAATGAGCCGATCCACCCAAGGCGTGACGCTGATTAATTTGGGCAAGGAAGACAAATTGGCTGGACTGAGCCGGATTGCCGATCCCGAAGCGGAATAGTCTGAGAAGGGTGAAGGGTGAAGGGTGAAGGGTGAAGGGTGAAGGGTGAAGGGTGAAGGGTGAAGGGTGAAGGGTGAAGGGTGAAGGGTGAAAAAAACTTGTGAGCCGCAGTTACTCTTCCCCCTTTACCCTTCTCCCTTATCTGTCTTTAAGGGTTTTATGAAGGAAAGCAAAAAAGTATGGTGATGTACAATTTCAGCGCGGGTCCCGCGGTACTTCCGCGTGAAGTGTTATTCCAGGCGCAGCAGGAATTGCTCGATTGGCAAGGCACAGGTATGTCGGTGATGGAGATGAGCCATCGCGGCAAAGAGTTCATGGGTATCGCAGAGGCAGCGCAAATAGACTTGCGCGATTTGCTGGCTATTCCGGCTAATTACAAAGTGCTGTTCTTGCAGGGCGGTGCACATTTGCAATTTGCCATGGTGCCGCTGAACCTGTTGCGTGGCAAGGCTACCGCCGACTATGTGAATACAGGTGAGTGGTCAAAAAAGGCCATTGCTGAAGCAGGTAAATTTTGCAAAGTAAATGTTGTTTGCAGCAGTGCCGACAAAAACTTTAGTTACATCCCCCCGTTTGATAGTTGGCAGCGCGATTCCAACGCCGCCTATTTGCATTACACATCGAATGAAACTATCGGTGGAGTGGAGTTTAATTCGATACCCGCAGTAGGCGATGTCCCCTTGGTCGCTGATATGTCATCGAACATTTTGTCGCGTGTGGTGGACGTTGCAAAATATGGTGTCATTTACGCGGGCGCGCAAAAAAATATAGGCCCGGCAGGTTTGTGTATTGTCATCGTGCGTGAAGATTTGCTTGGTCATGCGCTACCCAATGTGCCGTCGATGCTGAATTATAAAGTCCATGCCGATAATGATTCCATGTACAACACGCCGCCCACATACGGCATCTACATTGCAGGCCTGGTTTTTAAATGGCTCAAGCACAACGGTGGTGTAGCGGCCATCGAACAGACCAACATTGCTAAAGCAGCGATGTTGTATAGCGCCATTGATGGCAGCAATGGTTTTTACAACTGTCCTGTGGCTCGCGCCGATCGTTCATGCATGAATGTCGCTTTTACTCTGCAAAATGCCAGCCTCGATAACGCATTTCTTAAACAAGCCGAACAGCAGGGTTTGATGCAACTAAAAGGGCATCGCTCGGTCGGCGGGATGCGTGCTTCAATTTATAATGCCATGCCGTTGGCAGGTGTGGAGGCACTGGTTTCGTTCATGGGTGAGTTTGCCCGAAAAGTAGCCTAAGCAGAAAGGTAACTGAGAGAGTCCGTATGCAACCCGTATTTAAAATTTTAACTTTGAATCATATTGCAGCTGTGGGTTTGAAGCGTTTTCCTGCGGATCGTTACACCGTATCTAGCGAGATTGCCCAGCCCGATGCCATTTTGGTGCGTTCGCACGACATGCTGCAAATGGAAATTCCGCCCAGTGTTAAAGC
>JAKFXW010000247.1 GCA_021731185.1 Gallionellaceae bacterium | reverse complement strand
AATACGGCTATTCCCCATGCTCTCCATCTGCACACCCACACTCAGCATATCGTCCAGCAGCGCGGGTTTCATGTAGTTCAACTTGAGCGAACGCACCACAAATGCAGATTCAAAATCTCGCATGAGCCCAGCATTGGTATAACCATAGCGCTCGCGCATCCATTCGGTGCGCGCCCGTTCTAGAAAATTAACATAGCTACCGTGATACACCACGCCGCCCGCGTCGGTATCTTGAAAATACACGCGGACAGGAAGTGTGAAAATTTCGGCTGGCACAGGATGGGGCATAGATATTTTAATTGCGATGATTTTCTTTCACATAGGGCAGTGATATTTTGAATCACTGTCTTGAATAATACAATAAATCACACTTCATGCGCCTCCTCCCGCAACTGCAACACCCGTCTTAACCCCCAGGCCAACGCCAGAAAAGCGATACCACACAATATTAGCGGCCACCACTGGGGCTTATTCCAGTGGCTGCGTAATGCATCGCGCTGTACTGCATCAATGCGTAAATATTTCATATTATTGTTAGCCATTTTATTCGGTTTGCTGTTATACAGCCATGCATGGCGCAGCACGTAATCTTTGGGATGATGTCCCCATAACCATGGTGAATCACGACGCAATATCTCCAGCATATTGTCGATAATTTTTTGCCGTTGCGGATTGCTTTCCATATTTTTCATCTGCTCAAACAAGCGATCAAATTCAGGGTTGCTATAGTTCGCAGCATTCTCTCCGCCGGTCTTAACCTTGCTTTGCGCGCCATGCAGCAGAAACAAAAAATTCTCTGGATCAGGGTAATCTGCATTCCAACCGAAATAAAACATCTGCGTATCACCTTTGCGTATCTTGTCCTGAAAGCGGTTGTAATCGGTGCTACGCGCTACCAGTTGCAGATTTATTTTCTCCAGCTGCTTGCGTAGCCAATCCAGCCGAGCTTTGCTCCCCACACCCGTGGCAGTGGTATCCAGATAAATTACCAAAGGCTGTTTGGTTTTTTCGTCCAGGCCATTGGGATAACCCGCTTCTGCCAACAGCTTTTTCGCTGTCTCAATTGATCGTCGTTGAGGCGCGCCACTAGTGCCATTCAGTCCGGCTATCCAGTCATATACATAGTGATTGATACCTGCCGCGCCTTCACGATAACCAAAAATCCCCGGCGGAATAGGCGACTGCGCCGCGATGCCACGACCATTGGCAAAGATGGAAATAAATTCTTCCATATCGACCGCAATGGCAATGGCGCGCCGCAGCTTGGTGGCACGAACACTACTGCCACCCACCACGGGATCAAGCCAATTAAATCCCATATACATGGTGGAGGTTGCTACCGAGGTAGACAGGGTTATTCCCTGCGCGCGCATTTCATCCGTGACATTGGCTTCGCCGCCCACCCCCACCTGCACGGCTTGATCGAAACTATCGGAACTAATGCCTGCTGCATCGTAATACCCTTGCAGAAACTTATTCCAGTACGGAATGGTTTCTTTTTCCAGACTAAACACCACTTTCTCGATTAGCGGCAGTGGCTTACCTGCATCACGCAACAAGCCTGCGCGTGCATCCTCCGCCTCGCCCTCGGTCGGATAAAATTCACCCGAAAAATTTGGATTGCGCGACAACACCATACGCAGGTTGGGATCATTCTCGGACAAATAATACGGCCCGCTACCCACCGGCCACCAGTCCAGAGTGAGATTGCGTTCTTTTAATCCCGGTTGTGCGTAAAATATTTCGGCCTCCACTGGCATCGGTGAAAAAAACGGCATCGCCAACCAATACGCAAATTGCGGATATTTGCCATAAATTTTTATGCGATAGGTGGTGTCATCCACTATTTGCACACCTTCCAGCGGGTATTCGCGCAAATCCAGAAAGGAGGACTTTTGAGTATCCAGCTTGCTTTGCGCTTGCTGTAAGGTCGCCGCATAGTCTTTCAGGCCGACAATATAATCATTCATTAATCCTGCAATCGGCGAGTGAATTGCCGGATGTGCCAGTCGCTTAATTTGATACACATAATCTGCCGCAGTCACTGCGCGCGTACCGCTATGCGGAAAATCATTCAATGCATATTTGTTCCGCAAGATGTCATGCTTCAACGCATGATATTCAAACTTTCCCTCCGCGTCCCGTGCAAAAGCCGGATGTGGCTGATAGCGTAAATCGGGGCGCAATTTAATTTCATACACACTGAATGCCACTTTTTCTGGTGGCGTGTTGGCGGCCAAAGGCCGATTGTTTTTATCCAGATAAATCACCTGCGGCATGGCGCTTGCTGCCTGAGGAATGAGCGTATAGGGGCGTTTTAAATAATGATATTGCAAGGGGGGCTGGTAAATTTGCGCCAGGAATACATACTCATTCTCGCTATAGGCGCGAGCAGGATCAAGGTGCTTGGGGCGTTCGGCAAAAGCGGTATAGAAAATTGACTTGCTCTTATCCGCAGCAGGATAGGGATTATTCCACAGCCCGCCATCGCAAGCGGTGAGCAAAAATAATAGAGCGGCAAAATTCAACAATTTCATGCACGCCAGTTTATCTCAAAAATTGCTCGTACCGCAGCCGAAATGTTTGCCTTTAAACTTATCTCTGTGCCAATAGATTATCCAAAACACGCGCATTCGCTGTAAGATTGCGCGCACATAAACATCTATCCATATTGATTGATATAATTCAAATTTCTGATAAACAGGAGCACAAGGCGACAAGGATGAGGTGACGAAGACAGTACATTTGAGTACGGCTATAACCAACCACTTTGCAACCGTCTTTTGGTTGCTTAGTGGGATGGCTAGTAGTTTCATCAGGAGCCGAAAACGAAGCCAACACTGTGATCATTTTTATCAGAAATTAGAATAAAAGGTATCGCATGAATCCAGCTTGGCAAACATTTTTACAGCAACAAGGTGCGCTTGTTCAGAACAACATCGTGCAGAATTTTGGCGATCCGTCCCATGACAACTTGCCAGCCGAACTGGCTGCCACACAAAGCGCTACGGTACTGTGCGACTTAAGCCAGTTTGGCACGCTCAAAATTAGCGGAGCAGAGGCACAATCTTTTTTGCAAAATCTACTCAGCAGCGATGTCAGCGCAGTGAATGTACAACACGCTCAATTGAGCAGCCTGAATAGTCCCAAGGGGCGAATGATAGCCAGTTTTTCAGTATGGCAAAACGGTGCAGATTATTACCTGCAATTGCCTGTCAATTTATGCGCTGCCATACAAAAAAAATTATCGCTGTACGTCCTGCGCGCTAAAGTAAAAATTGAAGACGCAAGCACTCAGATAGTTAGCCTGGGCATGGCTGGTGAGCACGCCACAATTTTATTGCAACAACATTTTGGCGACATCCCACATTGTCCCCTTGTGGGACAAAGTAATTTTGGCGCGCAACAATTCGATCATGGCAATATTATTCGCCTCAATGCGCAACGCTTTCAAATAAATATCACCGCCACTCACGCTATTGAATTGTGGCAGAAGTTATCCATGAAATCTCAATCTGCAAGCGCGCAAATTGTCGGCTCGCCGTGCTGGGATTGGCTGCAAATTCGCGCAGGCATTCCGATTATTTTACCAGCCACACAAGAACAATTCGTGGCACAAATGGTTAATCTGGAGTTGATCGGCGGCGTGAGTTTTAAAAAGGGTTGTTACCCAGGACAAGAAATTGTGGCGCGTACGCAGTATCTCGGCAAACTCAAGCGGCGTATGT
>JAKFXW010000203.1 GCA_021731185.1 Gallionellaceae bacterium | reverse complement strand
CACTATGACTACGCCGCCCGCTCAACAACCCGATACGCCTGTGGTGCTTGATCCTGAAGCATTGGTGTTTGACCCTAAAACATTGGTAGCCAGCCTGCCCTTACTGCCTGGCGTATATCGCATGTTAGATAAGCGCGGACAGGTTTTGTATGTGGGCAAGGCTGGGCAGTTAAAAAAACGTGTGGCTTCGTATTTTCAAAAAACCAATATTTCACCGCGCATACGCTTGATGGTGTCACATATTGCAAGCATAGAAATTACTGTTACAGACACCGAGGCCGAGGCTTTGTTGCTGGAAAATAATTTAATAAAATCACTCAAACCGCGTTACAACATTTTATTTCGTGACGATAAATCTTATCCCTATATTCTTTTGACAGGGCATAAATTTCCCCGTCTGGCCTACTATCGCGGGGCAACGGACAAGCACAATCAATACTTTGGCCCTTACCCTAATTCGCACGCCGCCAAGGAAAGCATACAGTTGCTACAAAAGATTTTTCGCATTCGCACGTGCGAGGATGCTATGTTTGCCAATCGCACACGCCCCTGTTTGCTGCATCAAATTCATCGCTGCACCGCGCCCTGCGTCGGGCTGATTACTGCGGAGCAGTATTCAGTTGATACACACAACGCTAATATGCTGTTGCAAGGTAAGCAGAGTGAAGTGGAAGCGGGTCTGAGAGCAGCAATGGATGAAGCCGCCCAACAACAGCACTACGAGCTGGCGGCAGCGATGCGCGATCAATTGCAAGCCTTGCACACTGTGCAACAAAAGCAATTTATGGAAAGTGGCCGTGCAACCGACGCAGATATTATTGCCGTGGCAGAGTTGCAGGGCGCGCTATGTGTAAACTTAGCGATGGTAAGAGGCGGACGGCACTTGGGCGATAAAAGTTTCTTCCCGCAAAATATTGCAGATCAGAATATGGCTGGTCAAAATATAGTTAGCCAAAATATCGAACACATCAATGTCGACATTCAGAACGATGAACATCCAGTCGCTGAAACTCAACTGATCAACGCCCCACAAGGGGACAATGAAGTTTTAGAAGCCTTTTTAACGCAGCATTATTTAAATAGCAGCGTGCCGCCGCTCATATTAATCAGTGAAAAAATTGCCTCCCCTGCACTGGAAGCATTGCTCAGCGCACAGGCTGGACATGTTGTTTCAATCAAACAACCTATATCTGGTGAGCGTAAACAATGGCTGGAGATGGCATTGAAAAACGCTATGCTAGCCTTACAACAGCGTGCTGGACAACAAACCGGACAGTTAGCCAGACTGGAAAAATTGCGCGGCCTGCTCGGGTTGCCAGAGTTGTCGCGAATAGAATGCTTCGACATCAGCCACACTATGGGTACAGCAACCATCGCTTCGTGTGTGGTGTACGAAAATTTGGCTATGCGAAATTCAGAATATCGACGCTATAACATTACTGGAATAACTGGCGGGGATGATTATGCTGCGATGCGGCAGGCTCTGTTGCGACGCTATCAAACATTACAGAATGAAGCATTCAAAACACAGAAACCCAAAGAAAATAAATTACAAAACAGGGAATTAAAAGCTGCACCTGGCAAGCACCCTGATTTAATTTTAATCGACGGTGGCGCAGGGCAGCTAGGCCTTGCCCGGGATGTCATGCAGCAGCTTGGCCTAACGGATATTCCAATAGTAGGCGTAGCCAAGGGAGTAACGCGTAAAGCTGGTATGGAGCAATTGTTTCTGCCTCAACATGAAAAGCCGTTACAATTGTCACCTGACAACCCTGCACTACATTTAATCCAGCAGATTCGTGACGAAGCGCACCGATTTGCCATCAGTGGTCACAGAGCCAAGCGCGGCAAGGCTCAAACAGCTTCCATGTTGGAGGAAATCAGCGGGGTGGGAGAACGACGCAGGCGCAATTTGCTGGCGCGTTTCGGGGGGCTGCAAGGTGTTCGTCAGGCAAGCGTGAGCGAACTGACGCAAGTAGAAGGCATAAGCCTGGCACTAGCAGAAAAAATCTATCAACAACTGCATTGAAATATGTCGCTTAATATTCCGAACCTCATAACCTGGTTTCGCATCTTACTCATCCCCATTTTTATAGGCGTGTTTTACTTGCCTGATGAAATTTTGTCTTTACACTTCAAGCATGTTGCCAGCACGATCATCTTCGCCCTCGCTGCGATCACCGATTGGCTTGATGGTTATCTGGCGCGCGCGCTTAATCAAACCTCGGCTTTTGGCGCATTTCTCGACCCGGTTGCTGACAAGCTAATGGTTGCTGCTGCACTGATCGTTCTGGTTAATCTGGAGTTGGTGAATATGATTATCGCCTTTATCATCATCGGTCGTGAAATTGCCATCTCGGCTCTGCGCGAATGGATGGCGCAACTGGGCGGTAGTCAGAGCATCGCTGTGTCTATGCTGGGTAAAATTAAAACCGCATTCCAGATGCTCTCAATTTTTCTGTTGCTGTATAACGAGCCAGTGTTCGGTTTGCCCACACATGAAATTGGCACCGTTCTTATTTACGTGGCAGCCCTGCTGACACTGTGGTCGATGATTTATTATTTAAGACTCGCCCTGCCGCAAATTACAAAACAACAGCACAAGCAGAATTGATTTTTTACGCCTGGCAATGTATAGTGCCGCGCTCTCGGGGTGTAGCGTAGCCTGGTAGCGCGCCTGCTTTGGGAGCAGGATGTCGGGAGTTCGAATCTCTCCACCCCGACCAGGTTCCTAGTTTAGAAATCCCAAGTTTGTAGATACAAGTTCCAAACTTACAGCCGAAGTTTAAGAAAATTATTACCGTCAGAATATGTGCCCGTAGCTCAATCGGATAGAGCACCAGCCTTCTAAGCTGGGGGTTACAGGTTCGATTCCTGTCGGGCACGCCAAGTAGTAGTGTCTGCCAAGTAGTCGTTTCTGTCAGTCAAACCGTTCAATGGTGGTCGTAGCTCAGCTGGTAGAGCCCCGGATTGTGATTCCGGTTGTCGTGGGTTCGAGCCCCATCGATCACCCCATAAATACAAAGAGTTAAAACAACCTAACTACTTTTCAGCTGTGATTCTGTAGCCAAATCGTAGCTACTCACAGGATGCAATCCTGAAAACTTCTCAACGTATACGGCAAGGTGTTCGCTGGAAAGATGAGCATACCGCCGCACCATTTCCGCCGATTCCCAACCGCCCAACTCTTGCAACACATGAAGCGGTGTTCCCACTTGAACGTGCCAGCTTGCCCATGTATGGCGCAGGTCGTGCCATCTAAAATCGACAATCCCAGCGCGCTTTAACGCCTTAATCCATGCGCCATTATTGGGTTGCATAACTGGCTTACTTCGATAGCTGAATACGTGGGTTTGATGCTTCCCAACCTGTTCCCACAATACCGTTACAGCAATATTGGATAAAGGGATGGCAATCGCCTTGCGAGCTTTTGCCTGATCTGGGTGAATCCAAGCACAGCGACGAATCAAATCCACCTGCGACCACTGCAAACCTGTTACATTGGCTTGCCGCAAACCTGTTTCCAAACTGAACCGCACCATCGCCGCCAAGTGCTCCGGCAATTCCACGAGAAGATATTCAGCTTCAGCATGTGTCAAAAATCGCACCCGCCTTTTCGGTTCAGGCAATATCTTCACTTTTGGACAACGATCTATCCATTCCCAATCAAAAGCGGCTTTTCGGAGGATGGTTCGCAGAACGGATAGCATTCTGTTTGCCCGACCATTAGAAACGCCGTCCTTCAATCGAGCAGTAACAATAGC
>JAKFXW010000105.1 GCA_021731185.1 Gallionellaceae bacterium | reverse complement strand
GCCAAATAACAGCATATCCCCAGCTTGATAACGAGCCTGATGATAAGGATTCGTACTTTTTGTAGTGTAAGCAAACAGGCGAGCGTCGGGTAGCGTCAGCAAACAAGCGGCAAGATTTTCATATACCCGTAACACAGTAAATTCATGATAATCCAAGCCCGCGCGCCGTAATTTTGTATCATCCAATTCAAACCCGAGCGGTCGTATCAAATGCAAAGTTGCACCCGTATTGGCACATAGTCGAATAACATTTCCCGTATTGGACGGAATCTCAGGTTCATATAGAATGACGTTGAACATCGTGGTGTGGAATCAACTTAAGGTAGGTTAAATATAACGTGCTTTAATTCAATAAACGGATCGTTAACGCATCCATTGCACAGCTAGGATAAAAACATGAATCCTCCAGAAAGATTACGCCTCGGCGATATATTGATACAAAAAAAGCTCATCACGCCAGCACAACTTCAGTTTGCGTTGGCAGAGCAGCTCCAGCAAAAGCAGAGCGGTCGCAGGTTGGGTCGGGTGTTGGTTGAGCAGGGATTAATCAGCGAAGAACAAATTTCAGAAGCCTTGGCCACGCAATTCAACATTCCGTTTATTAACCTGAAACATTATAACGTCAATGAGAAAATCTCCCGTCACTTGCCAGAAATTTATGCTCGGCGTTTTCAATCTGTGGTGCTGAATAAGAGCAACGGAAAATTGTTAATGGGCATGGTTGACCCGACGGACACCTCAGCGATAGACAAAATTTCCCATATTTTGGAGGGTGAGATTGAATTGGCTGTGGTTACCGAAGGACAAATGCTGGAGACCTTTGATAAGATTTATTGAGGCAATACAGCGTGTTTTATTTGAGCATGTCCAAATTACAAAAGATTGGCAATCCTTAAGTCTTCAACGCGGCAGAGTGCGCGCAATAACCCAGGCACTCACTTCCCTTGCGCCTGCGGCACGCAACACCCGCGCCACTTCATTCAGAGACGCACCGCTAGTCATTACATCATCCACTATTGCAATATGCTGACCTGATAAATCCTGCGTGCCAAAATTTTTCGTGCAAGCAAAAGCCTGCTGCATATTTTTATTTCTGGCCTTGCGTGACAAGGTGCTTTGCGGAGGGGTGTCGCGTACACGCTCGCACACGTTAGTTAGCACGGGGATATGTAATTTTTTCTCCAGCCGGCGCGCTAATTCCATCGATTGATTAAAGCCGCGTTCCTGCAAACGGGCAGGATGCAGCGGCATGGCAATCATGGAGTCCGGGCGGATTTTTATGTGCTGCGCCAACTGGTCGGCAAAGCTGTGCGCCAGCTCCAGCCGTTCGCCATACTTCAGTGCCTGAATCAATTTATCCAGCGGAAAGGTATAGCCAAACACAGCCACCGTACGACTAAAGTGCGGCGGGGTGTTAATGCAATGACCACATATTGCGCCCAGAGGCGAGGGTAGAGCACAAATCGGGCAGAGTGGCATACGCAGATGTGGCATGTCCGCATCGCAGGCAGCACACCAAGCGGCGACATGATTGCTAACCGCGCCGCATAGCACGCAGGACTGGTAGGGCAATAGCTGACCAATTTTTGCGCGCTTGTTCATAAAATATCGGGTAAAAATTGACAAGTCCGCGTCCTTTCGGGGATGATGCGGGCATTGTAAACCACGTCTCGGTAGCTCGCCTCATGTCAATCCAAGCCATGCCTGTTAAGCCTTCTGCTCCCGCCGTATCCGCTCATATATCACCGCAAACACCTCCCGCACCACGCTGGAGCGTGGCCGAAGTGGAAGCTTTATTGCTGCTGCCATTTGCTGATTTATTGTATCGCGCGCAACAAGTGCATCGCGAAAATTTCGATGCCAACGCAGTGCAGCTTTCCACTTTATTGTCGATTAAAACTGGAGGCTGTTCCGAGGATTGTGGCTATTGTCCGCAAGCTGCGCGCTACAACACTGGTGTGGAAAATCAAGATTTAATGAAATTAAACGATGTGCTGGCTGCCGCGCGCGCCGCGCGTGACGCGGGAGCCAGCCGTTTTTGCATGGGTGCAGCCTGGCGTGGGCCAAAACAACGTGAACTGGAACCCGTGCTAGACATGGTGCGTGAAGTGAAAGCGTTGGGACTGGAAACCTGTGCCACGCTGGGCATGCTGAAAGAAGGGCAAGCCGAGCAATTGCGTGAAGCGGGGCTGGATTACTACAATCATAATCTGGATACCGCGCCAGAATTTTATGGCGAAATTATCACCACGCGCGATTATCAGGATCGACTCGACACGCTTGAGCGCGTGCGCACAGCGGGAATGAATGTGTGTAGCGGCGGCATTGTCGGTCTCGGTGAAAATGTCACACAACGCGCCGGGCTGATCTCGCAACTCGCTAATCTCGACCCCTATCCGGAAAGTGTTCCTATCAATATGCTGGTCAAAGTTGCAGGCACGCCGCTGGCTGAAACCGCAGCAGCACTGGACCCACTGGATTTTGTCCGCACTATCGCCGCCGCCCGCATTGCCATGCCCAAAGCGCGGGTGAGACTTTCTGCAGGGCGGCAGGAAATGAGCGAAGCAGTGCAGGCACTATGTTTTCTAGCTGGGGCAAATTCTATTTTTTATGGTGACCGCTTATTAACGACAGGCAATCCTGAAGTCGAGCGCGATCGCGCGTTGTTGGATAAGTTGGGGATGTATCCGCTACATAAAAAATATTGAGCGTTTTATTTTGTGGCTGATCAAACCAAGCAAACCCTAAACCTACCTTGCGTCCGCAAGAGGTACGCTGGTTGTTAATATATGCACTGTCACACAAACCACAACATCAGCAGCGTGTATGACAATTTATTAGCGCGAATTTTTTGATGCCATTTTCCACCCTGCAATCAGCACTCAACGAACGCGCCGCCACGGGTTTATTACGCACGCGCCGCACGGTGTCCAGCCCCACCTCCCCGCACATCATCGTTGATGGGAAATCTTATCTATCTTTTTGTAGCAATGATTATCTCGGTCTCGCCAATCACCCAAAACTAATCACCGCAATGCAGGAAGGCGCACAGCAATGGGGTGTAGGTTCGGGTGCATCGCATCTGGTGAGTGGTCACACAGTGGCACATCAGCAACTTGAAATCGAGTTGGCGAAATTTGTTGGCAAGCCTGCCGCATTGTTTTTTTCTTCTGGCTATCTGGCAAACCTGGGCGTGGTGCAGGCTTTGGTGGGACGCGGCGATACAGTGTTTGCCGATAAATTAAATCACGCTTCGCTGAATGATGCCATGCTGTTGTCGCGTGCCGCCATCAAACGCTATCGACACAATGATGTCGAACATCTGGCTTTGTTATTGCAACAATCGACGGGGCCCCACAAGGGGACAATGACAGGGCGCAAATTAATCATCACCGACGCGGTCTTCAGCATGGATGGCGACCTCGCGCTTTTGCCTGAATTGGTGGCTTTGTGCGAGCAGCATGATGCGTGGTTATTGATCGACGATGCACACGGCTTTGGTGTGTTGGGCAAGCAAGGACGGGGCAGCATGTCACATTATTTGCTGGATAACCCGCGCATCATTTACATGGCGACATTGGGCAAAGCCGCTGGCGTATCCGGGGCATTTGTCGCGGCGGAACAAGTAGTCATTGACACGTTTTTGCAAACTGCACGCAGCTATATTTACACCACGGCCAGCCCGCCCGCCTTAGCCAGCGCGCTTATCGCCAGCTTGGGTTTAATCGAACAAGATGACTGGCGGCGCACGCAGTTGCAAAAATTAATTACAC
>JAKFXW010000168.1 GCA_021731185.1 Gallionellaceae bacterium | reverse complement strand
CAAGTCGATCTTGAAATATCCGGACCGCATTCACCCCGAGAACCCTGCCCGCCTTACTAGCCACCTTTTCCGTGATCTTTTTCGCACCCCATGGGTGGAAACGGAGTACCGCCTCTTTTCGGGTTCCCAATCCGCGTTCAAGTTTGCGGAATTCCAGCCTGTAAATCATGTTGAGCAGCTTACCTGCCAACTCCTTACAGTGTTCATCATCGCTCCTCAGCAAAGCTGTAAGCCACTTCTCGCCAATCTCTTCAGCAACGAGATTTCGCTCATACGGATCGTTCAACCAATAATCGAAAAGTGCAATGTCCTCATCTTGAATAAGAGTCGGCGGAATGTTCTGTACCACCTTTGAAAATTGCCACCATGTTCGGTAATTACTGAACCCGTGATCAATAGCATGCTTTGTTACAGTACGGACTACTTCGATAAACTTCTCTGCGTATGCCTTGTTTACCTCAGACAGAAGCTCGGAGCTTGTGGCAACCAGATACTCAGTTGCCGGCCAGAAAGGAACATTTACATAACCTTCCTCCTTTGATGGTATGGGTTTTGGATTCTGCTCGGGCTTGAAGTAGCCACGCTCTGCTAAAGAATCAAACCACTTTAGACCCTTTGCTTTGCGAAAAAAAAACGGCCTTAGCTCTTCTTTTCCGCTGATTCTTTCGAGCAAGTCGCACTCGTCTGGAGTGAGCTTAATCACGGCCGAGTACCTCATTCATTCGGGCGATATCAGCGTCTAACGTTGGTTTCTTTACCTGTATCTGTGGAACCCAGTCTCTGATGATGGCCTCCTGCTGAGCGTAATCCTTGTGGTCTCGAATGAACCCAATTAAATGAACGCCAAAGTACTTCTCATAATACTGATGCAGATTATCATAGAGCGACTCATGACTTCTAAAATAGCCTTGCAACGCAAACCTACGCCGATCCCTTGTTGATTCCACAGCCCCGTTTCTCAGGATATGCTCCAGTATCTCAGTCTCTTCGAGACCGTAACCAACGAACAGCACAATCTTTTTAGCGAACAGCTCGCGAAGAAAGTGCCGCACATTCTCGTGGTCGTAATGCTCTAGATATTCCTTCGTGGTGACCACCATGGTCTCTGGCCTACTGATGGCCCCGTGCAGGTGAACCACAGTGCCTGGCTCATCCAAATGCCTTGCAAAAAATTCGCTCTTGTCTGAGATACGTATAACCTTTTTGGGCTTTATTGACATTGACTTGACTAGATCGTCTTTGGCTTCTTGGAACCTCGGTGCCAAGAGTTCATCGTAGTTTGTCGTGACACAAGCACACCCGATGTCATTAATTGATTTGTAGATGCTATTGCCTTCGACCTTCTCTTTGAAGTATCCCGTCAAGTCAAGGTCGTGCTCGTTTTCTTCTGCGATCAGCTTCGCGATTGATAGCTGTTTCTTTGGTTCGAGGTTCTTTAGCTGCTCTAACTCAGAAAAATTCAACAATCCCTTTTCTCGGAGAGCGTGCAGTGCTTTCCATGCCAAGTCGCTCCAAGATGGCAGCTCCAACAACATGGATACACCTGCCCCCACAAAGAGCACCAACTCGCCATTTAGTCCTGCCTGAATAATTTCGGCAGGTAACTCTGGAATCTCGCGCAAGTCTGCGGCTTTGCTCATTGCAGCACCCTCACTTTCCCGGTTAATAAGTCGTGCATATGACTGCTGCTGCCGCAGAGCGATGGAGGTTTAAATCCCTTGCTTCAAACTCGCCGAGATGAAGTTATCTCAGTCTCCCCCTGCACCACCCCACGCGCTCGCTCGATCTCGCGGTGAAAACTTTCCGGGATGCGCGCCCCTTTCATGATGTCCACGCGGATTGGCAGGTTTCTTTCAGTGAAAGCTTGGTTGAAACCGCGTTCTGCTTCAGTCTCGCGCTGGATCAATTACGCTCACTACGCGTGCGACGATTTCGCCTATTGTTGCCTCGTCTAGCGTTTCAATATATTCCGCAGTGCCTGCGCGCGTTCTCGCATCCAAGTCAAACGTGCGTACTTGATTGCACACCGCAACACCATTGGTATCGTGCCCGGAGATGGCGACGGTTAACCCCATCTCTCGCATGGCCGCGCCACCACTGGTAACAGGAATCAGCATGGCTAGGCCGAGTGCGTTAATTTCTTTGGGAGTGATGACGATAAAACGATGCCGACCTTGCATTTCACGGCCTGCAACTGGATTGGGATTCACCCAATAGACATCACCCTGCTGTGCTATGCGACGGCGAATCATGCGATTTCGCGCCCGACCGGATCTCCCTCACGCGCCCAAGCAGTTTCAGTATGAAGTCGAGCGATCGCTTTGGGGGTAACGCCCTGCAAGAGTTCGGACAAGGTATATCGGCGTTTATTGGCCGCAGGGCGCGCCATCAGCACCCCTCCCAACACCTGCAATTCAAGTGTGCTGCCCACTTCAATATGGAGCAGCTTGAGCATGTTCGCAGGAATGGTGACGATAGCCGCGCCGCCTTGTTTGCGTACATTTACTGTGGTCATACTTATTCTCCAATATTAAGGTTGCACTTTATAGCACGACGTTATGCATAGAGCAAGCTGAGGGATTGGAGGGATATTATTTGCTTTGATCTCGGATAAACAATTTGTTGATAAATAACTATTTTTCCTACACCCCCTGCTTCAAGCTCGCGCTGATAAAGGGATCAAGGTCGCCATCCAGCACGCCTTGCGTATTGCCGATTTCGACGTTGGTACGTAAATCCTTGATGCGCGATTGATCCAGCACGTAGGAGCGAATTTGGTGTCCCCAGCCGATGTCGGTTTTGCTATCTTCCAGTGCCTGCTTTTCGGTGTTGCGTTTGCGTAGCTCGGCTTCGTACATGCGCGATTTCAACATCGCCATGGCCTCGGCGCGATTGCGGTGTTGCGAGCGGTCGCTTTGACATTGCACGACGATACCGGTGGGAATGTGGGTGATACGCACGGCGGAGTCAGTTTTATTGATGTGTTGTCCACCCGCACCGCTGGCACGATAGGTGTCGGTGCGCAGGTCGGCAGGGTTGATGTCAATCTCGATAGACTCATCTACTTCTGGATAAACAAATACGCTGGAAAATGAGGTGTGGCGGCGATTGCCAGAATCGAATGGAGATTTTCTAACCAAGCGGTGCACGCCCGATTCGGTGCGTAAATGGCCGTAGGCATAATCGCCTGTGACTTTGAAAACCGCGCCTTTGATGCCTGCGACTTCGCCATCGGATTGTTCCAGCACTTCCACGCCAAATCCTTTTTGTTCGCAATAACGCAAATACATGCGCAGTAGCATCGCCGCCCAGTCTTGCGCTTCAGTGCCGCCACTGCCGGATTGAATATCGACGAAGCAGTTGTTGGCATCCATCGCATTACTGAACATGCGGCGGAATTCCATGTCCGCTACTTGCTTTTCCATCACCACTGCGTCTTGTGCGATGCTATGTAGACTGTCGCTGTCATTTTCTGCCAGTGCCATTTCCAGTAGTTCGGTTGCATCGTTGAGGCTGCTGTCCAGCTCGGTGAGGGTGAGGACAATGCCTTCGAGGATTTTGCGTTCGCGCCCGAGTTCCTGCGAGCGTTTGCTGTCCTGCCAGATGGCCGGATCTTCGCTGAGGATTACAATTTCATTCAGGCGTTCTTGCTTGGCATCAAAGTCAAAGATACCTCCGTAATTCGTTTGTGCGGGTACGCAAATCTTTGAGTTGATTAGAGAGAGCGTTGAGTTGTTCGGCTTCCATGCTGATTACTTTCATTGTTTTTGGGGGCGCATTATAGAG
>JAKFXW010000125.1 GCA_021731185.1 Gallionellaceae bacterium | reverse complement strand
CTGAATACCTTCTGAACAGCTCAAGGCCTCTTTGATGCTCATCTCTAAAATCATAAGATATGCCCTTCCAGTAAAAGACGAGTTCTTCCTCTGAAACGACCAACGAATGGCGGCTTAAAAGTAATAGGGCAAAGGTGTCCATTCACAGGAAATTATTTTCCGTGGGTGCGACACCTTTTTTATTGGGTAAATTTTAAGTAGGGAGCAAACATGAACGAGCAATTCAAAAAGAATCGCAGGGATTTCATTAAAGGTGGCATGGCCGTTCTGGGCGGGGCAACGTTGTCAGGATTAATGCCAGCAGGGTTACGCAGTATGGCTTGGGCAGCAGGTTCTGATACGCCTGAGAAAAAGGAAGTCAAAATTGGCTTCATCCCACTCACGGATTGCGCGTCAGTTGTGGTCGCCGCGAAAATGGGGTTCGATCAAAAATACGGTATCAAAATTGTGCTCTCTAAAGAGGCATCCTGGGCTGCCGTGCGCGACAAATTGGTGAATGGTGAGCTGGATGCGGCACATGTTTTGTATGGCTTGGTGTATGGCTTGCAACTGGGTATTGGCGGGCAGAAAACTAATATGTCTTTGTTGATGACGCTGAATAATAATGGTCAGGCCATCACACTTTCCAATCAACTGAAAGACAAAGGGGTGACCACGGGCGCGGCACTGAAAAAACTGGTGGATACCGAAAAGCGCGACTATACCTTTGCCCAAACTTTCCCCACAGGCACGCACGCTATGTGGCTGTATTACTGGCTGGCCAGCCATGGCATTAATCCCCTGAGTGATGTGAAATCCATCACCATCCCGCCCCCGCAAATGGTGGCCAATATGCGCGTTGGCAACATGGATGGGTATTGTGTAGGTGAACCGTGGAATGCGCGCGCCATCGCCGATAAAATTGGGTTTACTGCGGCGACCACACAAGACATCTGGAAGGATCATCCTGAAAAAGTGCTGGGTTGTACAGCGGACTTCGTACAGAAAAATCCCAACACCTCTCGCGCTTTAATCATGGCTGTTTTGGAAGCCTCTAAATATATAGACACGCTTGCTAATCGTCCCAAAGTGACGCAATTAATCGCTGAAAAATCCCATGTCAATACGGCAGAAGAGGTGATTGAGCAACGCTTCATGGGCAACTACGAAGACGGTCTGGGGAAAAAATGGAAAGACCCGAATTTGATGCGTTTCTATAACGATGGCGCGGTGAATTTTCCTTATTTGTCAGATGGCATGTGGTTTCTGACACAGCATAAACGTTGGGGATTGTTGAAAGAAGACCCAGATTATCTGGCTGTCGCCAAGAAAATTAATCAGATTGATTTATACAAAGAAGCCGCCGCGCAAGTGAAAGTGCCTGTGCCCAAGGATGTCATGCGTAGCTCAAAACTGATGGATGGTGTGGTGTGGGACGGCAAAGACCCCAAAGCGTATGCCGCCAGCTTTAAGGTGCGAGCTTGATGGCCATCAAGCTTACGATGTCTGGCAAATTCATGACCGCGACACTTCTGCCCCAAGTGCTGGGTATCGCTTTATTCATCGGCCTGTGGGGGCTGATCGCGTTAACCAGCCCCAACCTGCCGGGGCCAATTAAGACATGGGATTCTGCGGTGGAATTATTCAGTGATCCATTTTATGACAATGGGCCGAATGACCAAGGTATAGGCTGGAATATTCTTAACTCACTGCAACGTGTCGGAATAGGTTTTGGGCTGGCAGCACTCATAGGCATACCGTTGGGGTTCATGGTGGGGCGTTTTGATTTCCTGGATAAAATGACCTCGCCTATCGTCAGCATGCTGCGTCCCGTATCGCCGCTGGCATGGCTGCCAATTGGCTTGCTGGTGTTCAAAGCGGCCAACCCGGCGGCAATCTGGGTGATTTTCATTTCCTGCATCTGGCCGATGATTATCAACACCGCCATGGGTGTGCGCCAGTTGCCACAGGATTATCTCAACGTGGCACGGGTGCTCAAATTATCGGAATGGAAAATATTTACCAAAATTCTTTTTCCCGCCACCTTGCCTTTTGTATTGACCGGAATCCGTTTATCCATCGGCACAGCGTGGCTGGTTATTGTGGCGGCAGAAATGCTGACCGGCGGCATTGGTATTGGATTCTGGGTGTGGGACGAATGGAATAACCTGAACGTGGAGCACATCATCATCGCGATTTTTGTGGTGGGCATGATCGGTTTATTGCTGGAGAAAATTCTGGTGTGGCTGGCTAAACGATTTAGTTATTAAAGGGGCTCCCATGAACACACTACAAAAATATGTACTGGCCGAAAACGTGCACATGTCGTTCGACACCAAGCAAGGAAAATTCGTCGCGCTGGAAAACATCAACCTGAAAATCAGCAAGGGCGAATTCATCACGCTAATTGGTCACTCCGGTTGCGGCAAATCGACTTTGCTTAACCTGTTTGCGGGCTTGCTCTCCCCTACCAGCGGCTTCATGTTTTGTGCCGGGCGTGAGATTGCAGGCCCCGGCCCAGATCGCGGCGTGGTATTTCAAAATCACTCGCTACTGCCGTGGCTCACTTGCTTCGGCAATATCCACCTCGCGGTAGAGCGCGTATTTGGTGCAACAGAAAGCCCCTTGCAACTCAAGCAGCGCACTCTGGAGGCACTGGCCTTGGTGCATCTCAGCCATGCCACGGATAAATATCCGCATGAAATTTCTGGCGGCATGAAACAACGTGTAGGCATTGCACGCGCTTTATCCATGCAACCCAATGTGCTGTTAATGGATGAGCCTTTCGGCGCGCTGGATGCCTTGACTCGCGCCCATTTGCAAGATGAGCTGATGAAAATTGTGACCGCCACGCAAAGCACAGTAGTAATGGTGACGCACGATGTGGATGAAGCAGTATTGCTTTCTGACCGCATTGTGATGATGACCAATGGCCCGGCAGCCACCATTGGCTCCATCGTCGAAGTTGATTTACCTAGGCCGCGTGACCGTATGGCACTGGCTAACAATACCCGCTATCACTCGTTACGAAGTGAAGTGCTGAAATTTTTGTATCAGAAGCACGCAAAAGCAGCCGCATAACAATATTTAATCACACTCACCACTGGAGGCAATATCATGAAACAAAATAGCAAAAAATTGATGCAGCAACTGTTCACAATCCTGGCCGCGCTGGCATTTTTAGCCATTGTATCGAATGCACACGCAGCCGAGACCATCACAGAAGCGATCACGGGCGGCAAGGATTCAGCCAGCTTGCAATATCGTTACGAAGGCGTGCGTAACCCCGGAAAAACCACCACGCCAAACAAAGCGGATGCCTCGACAGTGCGTCTACGCTTTGGTTATGAAACGGCTACATTCAAAAACTTTGCGGTGCTGGTAGAAGCAGAAACGCTCAAATCATTGGGTGGTGATCGTTATAACAGCACCGCGAATGGCCAGACCAGTTATGCCATCGTGGTTGATCCAGAGACGACGGAAATGAATCAAGCTTTTTTGAGCTATAAGGAGTTGAATTCCAGAACCACCGTAAAATACGGGCGGCAGCGGCTCATACTCGACAACGCCCGATTTGTTGCCAATGTCGGCTGGCGGCAAAATGAACAAACTTTTGATGCGCTGACCGTGGTCAACGATTACTTGCCGGACACGAAAATTACGCTGGGATATTTAACCAATGCTAATCGTATAAACAGTGATGCAGCCATCGCCACATCTGGCGCGGCAGCGGGCAATCATAAAATGAATTCACCCATCTTTAACGTAAATTACAAAGGTTTTAGTCTGGGCGAAATCGTCGCATATGGCTACTTGCTGGATTACGA
>JAKFXW010000197.1 GCA_021731185.1 Gallionellaceae bacterium | reverse complement strand
TGCGCAGCACCTTCTGCGCGAAGAACACCATCGAGAAACTCTTGCCGGAACCCTGCGTCTGCCAGAACACACCGCCGCGCCCGTGACCTTCCTCGCGCGCCTTGAGCATGGCGCGGATGGCATTGCTCACGCCGATGAACTGATGGTTCTGCCCGATGATCTTGGTCAGCCCGCTTTTGTGCTCGGAGAACAGGGTGTAGTTTTCCGCTATATCGAGCAAGCGCAAAGGTTCGCATAGCCCGCGCAGCATCACCTCCAGCGACACGCGACGCGGCTCGTCTTCGCGCTCGATGCGCTTCCACTCAAAGAAGCGCTCCCAATCAGCGGTCAGCGAACCAACGCGGCTATCCGTACCGTTGGAAGCAATCAGCAGCGCGTTGCTCCAGAACAATGCCGGAACACCGTTCTGCGCATGTTTGTAGCTGGTGAGGTTGCCATCGAAAGCTTGCTTGGCAGGCACGCCTGGCTTCTTCAGCTCAATCACTACCCACGGCAAACCATTCACGAATCCGATCAAATCGGGACGGCAGGTGTAGAGCTGGCCGACGATGGTCATCTGGCTCACCAGTAGGAAATCGTTGGCGGTTGGATCGTCCCAATCCACCACCCGCACCCGCTCGTCCTTCTGCCCGCCCCTTGCCAAATCAGGCACAGACACTTTCACCCCGTCGCGCATCAGCGCCCACAACTCGCGGTTGGCAGCAGTAGGCAACATCGCCGAACGGTCGCGCGACAACTCATCCACGGCGGCGGAAATTGCTTCGGGCGGTAGCGATGAATTCAATCGCACCAGCACATTGCGCAAGCGCACAGCCAGCACCACCTCGGACTTCGTCTCGCGGCCCAGTGTGCCACTCGCGCCCATCACTTCATCCGAAGCTGATAGCGTCTCCCAGCCCAACTCGGCAAAGAGCTGGATGGCGGGCTGCTCTACCAGTTGGTCTTCGGTGAAGGTACTCAAATTCATTGCATCAAATACCCATCAAGTAAATATTTATCTAAAAATCATAATATTAAGTGAGGCACACCACTTAAGGAGTTACGTGCATCAAACAATTCCCTCAAATACCCCTTGAGTTTTTAGCAATTCATGCCGATAATGTACCTGTCTCATCTACCATGTGTAGAAGGAGCATTCGGAGCCGCCAAGCAGCAATGCTTGGCGGCTCTAGCCTTTTCTGGCTTTCCAAAACTCAGACCTCTCACGCTCAAAGTCCTTTGCCCTCTTACTCCTAACCAAGTAGCATGTTTTAAGGACGTAATAGCCCTTACGTTTTGCCAGCACAACGGCAAAGCTTTCTTCTTCGTGCCAAATGACAACATGAGTGTTGTTAAAACGCTCGTTTTCCCACCAGCTTAATTTCGAATGCGTTTCCGCGTTCGTAATGAGCCACGCTATCCAACCTATACGCTCACAACGCCTCATGTCTGGCGTTCTATCTTCCTCTCGCTCACCCTCGGCAATTAGGTGCCAAAAACGGAATCCCTTGCCATTGGTAGGTGGTGCATATTGAACCCTGATGGTTAATCCACGGAACTTCAAATCCGCTTTAACAACGGTTTCAACAAAGACTGCATAAATTTCATTTTCATATGCAGGCCAATTCCCGTGAAACGGAAACAACTCAGGCAAACTCATCATGCCCCCTGTGGTTTCCACACAAAAAGATTGAACTTTCTTTCTGTTGGCAACGTACTTCGCGATAAGTTAAACCCTGAGCGCAGCCTGATTCTCTCAATAATCGCTTGCTTGGCTGTGCTTCCAGTAAGATTACGATGTACATATCCAATCGCACCAATCAGTAAATCTGCCAGTTGCAATTGTTCAATTTCATGCGAATGTACCTGCTGGATGCGTTCAATCATCTCCTTGTTGAAATCATACTGTGCATTGCTCAGATAATCGTGCAGTTTATTTACCTTGCGCTGGCTTTGTGTGTCTTTAATGTCCAAATAAATACGGTAATGGGATGGAGATTCGAAAATGACATTCAGCAACTGAAAATATATCTTGTAGTAAAAATCATCGTGATTCTGCTGAAAGGCGGAATGGTTCAGCTTCGATTTATCCGGCACAACAAGAGTTCGAAAACATAACCGCGCATCATCGAAAAACAGATCAATTAGCGCAAGATAAAAATCCAACTTGGCTGGTGATACCTTAGTCCACTTAATCTCAAAGTCGGATGCCAAACCATGTTTGATTTTCAGCGCTCGTATGGCGCGTGCCACCGAAGCACGCTGTGCCTGCGGACACCACACCGCCCCCAGCACCATTGCGGCCTGCCCATCATTTTCTAGATGACATGACTCATCACAATAGATATTGAAAATTTCACTCATAGCATTACCTCTTGCTCAATGTTTTTCAGCGGATGACAAAAACACACAGATTCCATCAGGCACGTTCACCGTCAACTGGCCGATGCGTTTACGCAAGGATTCCGGCAACTCGTCCGGCACCTTCTGGTTCGCGGGCGGCAACAAAGCATCATCCTCGATACCTAGCGCAATCACTCCGCCAGATGCATTGGCAAACCCCACGCAATCCGCAGCCAAGGCATGCCCGTCCTTGTGCTTGCCGAGAACATAGCGAATCGATTTTTTATCCAGTAGCTGATGTTCTTTCATGTCCTCATTTCCTGCTCATCATTTCTAACAACGACGGCGGTGCGGCATCATCCTTGACCAGCCCATCCGCAGCAGGATGGAACAGACGTTCCAAAATCAACTTCTTGTCATCCGGCGCGAATGCCGAGCCTTCGCGGATGATGGAAAGATAAGTCTGCAACATGGTCACACGCTCATCCGCATCGGTCGCAAGGTGCATATTGCTAACGAACAATCGCACCAGCATTCTCTCAAGCCAAATTCCGAAAAACGCCGCAACGGAGAAAACGACAACCTGCCACACCTGCGGTTTTTCATTTAGTGGAACATTAAGAAAAATCTCATAGGCGAGCCAACCAAGCGCAAACAGAATAACAACTCCCGCCACTCCTGAAGCAATCGCAAATTTTGTCGCCTTCTTGCCGTGAGAGATTCCACGCGCTTGCCAATATTCGACAGGTTTCCACAGTGCCAATTTTTGGTCGTAGGCATTCTCAATCGCCTTGAGGTTGGCTTCATGCGTTTCAATAAGTTTCTTAAACTCGTCACCCTGACCCACATGCAGATCATCCAGCAGATTAGCCTTGGCCTCCAACGCCTCACCAAACTTTACATTCAGGCCGACGTTCTCCAGCTCAATTTCTTGATGTTTGCGCTTCTGATCAGATAGGTTTCTGGCGTACTGTTGCTTCAATTTTTCCAATGCTTCGCGGTGCGCGGTGGCTGTCCAATCAATTTCCTTCTTGTACAAGAATCCCTCGATGATACCTTCCACGAGCAGCGGCTGTAACGACTGAGATTGTGGGGTGAATGCCCCGCCCAGAGCCAGATATGCACCTGCCGCCACCAATGGATGACGTTCATCTTTTAGCCGCAAAATGAATGCCCCGGTGGGTGAAGAGCTAAGCCAAAAAGATTGATTCGGTATTTCCGATTCAAAATGCGTCTTCAGCCTATCAATGTATATCTTTGAAGCATCAGGATCAGCTTGGTGTTGCGTCCATTGCTGAATGTATTGAACAGCGATTTGCTTCAGTTGAGAAAATTGATTCAGCGCAGTGTGTATCTCATGAATTTGCGACATCCAGTGCCATTTTGAGTGCTCTGTTTCCAACCACTGATACACCTCATTTGGCTGCTCAAATTCAAGATGACCGCCTTTCTCGCTAAGATCCAGCACAAGGGATAATTTAGCTTGCTCTGTCATAGCATTACCTCATCA
>JAKFXW010000212.1 GCA_021731185.1 Gallionellaceae bacterium | reverse complement strand
AATCAGCGTTTACACCTATGTTCTTACTGTGTCATAAAATTTTAAGCATAAAACGAGGGGCTGGAGATTTTTATTAAAATTGATAGAATAGCCCCTGTTTTACCACGCTGAATAAACATATTCCCCATTCCTTATAGTTAGCACTTGCAGGAGGTAAAATTATGGCAATTGAAGTCATGCATGACCCGCGTCTAAAGAGCGTGGAATGGCGCGATCTGTGTACCCTTACCCGCGCAGACGTAGTGGGTGAATTGCTTATATCCACACCGTGGCTGGTGCTTTCATTCGTGCTGGCATATTACGAACAATACTTTTTTGCGCTCGGCGCATCATTCATGTTTTTTCTGTGTGGGTTACGCCAGGTACACAACGCTTATCACTATGCGATAGGGTTGAGCAGAGCGGGACACGAATGGCTCATGTTTATTCTCAGCATTGTCATGCTGGGCTCGATGCACGCGGTACAGTTTAACCATTTGCGACATCATCGTCATTGTCTGGAAGAGGAAGATGTCGAGGCCGCCAGTGCAAAAATGCCTTGGTGGAAAGCTTTATTATTTGGCCCGATTTTTCCAATTTTGCTGCATAAAACTGCGCTGACTAAAGGCAGCAAGCGCATCAAACGGTGGGTTAATGCTGAATTGTTGGCGAATGTAGTCTGGATTGGCCTGGTGATGTTTGTATTTAATAGTGAAGTACTGGTGTACCACGTGATTGTTATGTTCATTGCACAATGCTTAACCGCCTTTTTTGCGGTGTGGACGGTGCATCATGACTGTGATTTTGAGCAGGAGATTGGCCGAACGATACGCAACAGATTTAAAAGTGTCATTTCCTACAATATGTTTTTTCACGTTGAACATCATTTATTTCCGACTGTCCCCACGCGTAAATTGCATATTCTTGCATTACGTTTGGATAAAGTGACTCCCGATTTAACCAAAAGAATGGTATTTTAAATTCAATGTCTCGAGTTTCACTGCTAATCAAGACTGCATTCTTTTTGGGGCTGACTATCGCGATAATGGCGGGCATTTGGTTTGATCAAATACCCGTAATGACTCAATTTTCCATGCTAACCAAGAGTGCATTCATTTTGGGGCTGGCTACCGCGATAATAGCGGGCATTTGGTTTGATCGAGTACCCGTTCTGAATCAACCCCATCTATTCGCCACGTTTCAATTGATGTCGCTAACAGGCATTGCCTGGGGCATACTGGCTTCATTGGATTGGTTCACCCCAGGCCAAGGTTTGGTGTCGCCCTTTAGAACTGCAATATTATTGCTCGCAGCACTGATCGTGTGGCGCATCTCTTATTTTCCCATCATGGTTTTTGCCGGCTGGGTTGCCACTCTGGGTGAGCGACTAACCTTTGCCATGTCAGGCATTATTTCGCTGCCGATAGTTATTTATCCAATTTTTTTCATCACCATGCTACTCATGTTCGCGGGTGCTACATTTGCTTTTGGTGCAATTTTTTATATGCAATATACGGAGTGGATGATAATCACAGTGCCAGCATTTGTGATGGCAGCAATGGTGTCATTTTCAAAACCATCCGATATTGGCTGGTTGCCGGATACGCATGTAAATGTAAGTGAATCGCTACCCGTGGCCATGCTGCCCATTGAAAATCCCTATCTACCCTTATTAGGCAATCCAGAATACCCGCTACAAAAGAAAGTTTTATTATTTGCAGCAGGCTCAATTTATGTTTTTGTCCCGCATTCGCCGTGGGCGGGCACGGTCAAAGGCACGCTGGAAGATTTATTCCGCAAGGATCCGAATGGCTCGACTTCAATACGCATTCGGGATCATTATGAGTCCTATCATGTCGCGCATAAACTTATCCGTTCGTGAGTAGGTCGCCTATATTTATTCCGCCAACTAAGGAAGCACTGATTGAATCCTTCATGAGCCGCGTTGCAGACCAAATTGTGATGATCGCACGGCGCATCCCGAAGGCCAGGGGTCATTCTCCCTGGCGAGGGATGCAACACAGCGAGCGCGCAATTTGGTCGCAACCCATACGGGACATGACTTTACGGGCGACCTGCATTGTCGCAAGGCTAGCCAAGGGAACGACCCTTAGCGTCACCTTGCTCCGTGCATTCCATCCCGTAAAGCCGATGTCGCGACCATGTGGGATTAAATCAGTGCTTCCTTAAGTGGCAAACATACCAACTCCTGTAATTTTAATACTCGGTTACTCGGGCACGATGGGACAACGCATCGTGCGTTTGCTGCAAGCACACACACCTGATGCAACAATAATTGGCGGTAATCGACACCCGTCAGCTACTGCCGCCATTCCCACGCGCCATATTAATTATGCAGATGAAACTACCTTTGCCAGTGGATTAACTGGCATTGATATATTAATCCACGCTGCGGGACCTTTTCAACATGACCCATCTCCCCTCGTGCGTGCTTGTATTGAGCGGCGCATTCACTATATTGATATTGCCGAGTCGCTGGAATTCATCAACCAAGTTCGCGCCACAGCGGCTACTTTTACAGATTGTCCAATTACATTAGTGCCAGGTTGTTCTACCGTACCAGGCTTAGTGGATTGTCTTATTAATTCATTCACAGAGACCCAATTAATTAATCATTCAGGTGGGCTCCCGCGTATCGCACATATTGACATCCGATTAAGCCTAGGCTCGGCTAATCCGCTCAGCACCGGACTTTTATTCAGTCTGCTCAGACCGCTGGGACAGCCCTCTGGTAGTGCTGAGCGCAAACCCTGGTTCAGGCAGCTATCCACATTCACCCATATGGACGGGCGCATACGCCAGTATGGTAACTATCCCGTTCCGCTCAGCAACCCCATCGTTTTCCATAACCGCAGCATCGGGATTTCCTTTGCGACGGGCTTCGATTTTATGGCTATCAACGTTCTGCTTTCTCTGGCCAGCTTCATCTTGCCGCATCTGTCAGATCGAATACTCTATACACTGTGTCAATTAATTTTGCCGCCAGTAAATTTAATCTGGGGTAACCTATTCAAACTGATAGGGAGTGCTGAAGGGCGGTTGACGCTCGTGGCGTGCGACTTGGCGCATTTGCCTGTTGAACAAATTGAGCTGAAAGCGACAGCGAATGGTCTGGACATTCCGGCAATTACTGCGGTGTGGGCGGCGCAGAAAATAGTGACGCATGATCCGCTCAGCGGTTCCTCTATACGGGGATGTGTGGGGTTAGAGCAGCTCATTTCAGGCAACGAAGTGATACAACGTTTGACGCAGGAAGGGTATATTATCAGCAGGAAAATATACGAATAAACCGCAAAATTGATAGAAGATTGAGCGCACAACAAAATAATATTTCAGACGACCTTGGGAAGAAATCATGAAACTACTTATTACTGGCGGAACAGGATTCATCGGACGTGTGCTATGCGAATATTTTTTGAATAAGGGTCATCAATTAATTTTGTTGACCCGCAATCCTAAAAAAATATCCGCCCTATATGTCAATCGCAAGGTTGAGGTTATCAACGCGATAGGAGCGTTGAGTTTTGAGACGGAAATTGATGCGATTATCAATTTGGCAGGTGAGGGGATCGCTGATAAGCGCTGGAGCGCGCAACGCAAGCAGGAGCTGATTATCAGTCGTGAATCAGTCACGCAAGCGATTATTAAATACATCAAGCGAGCCAAGAAAAAGCCTAGCGTTTTAATTAATGGTTCTGCGGTCGGATTCTACGGTGAGCAAGGCGATATTGAGGTGGTGGAAACATCGCAGTGCAATCCTGACTTCGGTCATCGTATTTGCGAAGTTTGGGAAGATATCGCCAAAAAAGCAAAAAATGGCGAACCTTATAGTTTAATGGTTCTCGATCATCTTC
>JAKFXW010000009.1 GCA_021731185.1 Gallionellaceae bacterium | reverse complement strand
TTTATCTACGGATGGTTTATGGAATAGTGCGGCAGGTTATCAGGTAGACGGCAGCACTCTTGTAGGCAATCAGGATGGCTCCGCCTCGAAATCACCTTTCCCCATGTGGGACGGGTTCAGCGGCACTAGCACGACCAAAACAACTTACACGCGCAACCTTGATTCGATTGAAAGTAGCAAAATAGGCTCCAGTGGCAACAATTGCACCGCTGGAACCAGCAGGATTAAACGCCAGGTTCAATCTCAAGTTTGCACCATCGTTACCACCAATGGAGTGGATGGTGCGGAAAATTGCACTCCCCTGGCTGGTGCTGTTGCGCTCCCAGCTCCCGATCAAACATGGGGTAACACGGGCAGCAAAACCTATGTATCGCCGTATACATCTGACAAAGCGAGTTGTGTTGCCACTACGAGCTTAACTTTACCCTCTCCCAACCCGAGCGCCCGGCAGCAATCCGGTACGCCGACGGTCACCACTAGCGGTAGCAGTGGCACATCAGATACCTTGGCTGACGTAGCCATGTATTATTACCAAACTGATCTACGCAGCACAGCCTTTAACAACTGTGCAGGTGCGATTAGCGGAGTCGACGTGTGTGAAAACAATGTGTTTGGTGCTGGCAGAGATGATAATCCCAATCAACACATGACCACGTTTACTATTGGCATGGGGGTAAATGGTAAATTACTTTACTCTGAGGATTATGAGTCTGGTGGCTCTGCTGACTACGATGCATTAAAACAAGGTACTAAGATATGGCCTACACCAGGCGTTGACCTACCCGAAAACATTGACGATTTGTGGCATGCCGCTGTCAATGGACGTGGCCTGTATTTCAGTGCAAGCAGTCCGGACTCTCTGATCAGTGGCATTCAAAAATCGCTGGAAGGGGTCAAAGCGCGTGCAGGTGCCGCCGCCGCCGCCGCTACCAGCAACCTGGAGCCAGTAGCGGGCGATAACTTTGCCTTTATCGCCCTTTATCGCACCGTCTTCTGGGATGGCGATCTTCAAGCAAAAGAGATTAACCCAAGTACGGGCGTACTATCCGCCACACCCGTGTGGACTGCGCAACCATTATTGGATGCCAGGGTTGCTGCCACCACCGATACGCGCACTATTTATACCTTTGATAGCGGCACGGCTAATAAACTCAAACCTTTCACTTGGACAGACCTGACTGCTACCGAACAATCTTATTTCAATGGCATGTGTGATACACCAGTCAAACTCACACAGTGTAGTACTACCTTTCTCGGCACAGATGAGCTGAAGGCAGCCGCTTCAGGGGAAAATCTGGTGAAATTTATTCGCGGACAAGATGGCAATGAAGATCAATCCACTAATACAACCAAGCTTTATCGCAACCGCGAGCATGTGCTGGGCGATATGGTCAACTCACAACCTGTGTATGTGAGAGTACCAAGCTTTGATTACCTGGATGCCAACTACGACACCTTCAAGACCAATCAGGCGAATCGTACTGCCATGGTGTATGTCGCGGCAAACGACGGTATGCTGCACGCCTTTCACGCCTCTGTAGACACAGCCTTAGTCGGTGCGGTCAGTTGCGTTGATTTCCCACAGACCAATGGATGTTTGGGTACAGAAAAGTGGGCGTATATTCCACCAGTGGTCATGCCAAATCTGCATAAATTAGGTGATGTGAATTACTCCAGCAACCACCAGTATTATTTGGACGGCTCGCCCACTATTGTGGATATTTGTCCCAATTCGCCAGCGGACTGTCCTGCCAACCAATGGAAAACCATCTTGGTTGGCGGGCTGAATGCGGGCGGACGAGGCTACTATGCGCTGGACATTACTGACCCTGCCACGCCCAAGGCCTTGTGGAATTTTACGGTAGCCAATGATGCTGATCTAGGTTTTAGCTTTGGCAACCCCGTTATCACCAAGCTAAAAAATGGCACTTGGGTTGTAGTATTCACTTCCGGTTATAACAATGTTTCACCCGGAGATGGCCTAGGCTATTTATACGTGTTGAATGCTGACACTGGCGCGTTAATTCAAAAAATTGGTACGGGCGCAGGCTCTACTACCACACCGAGTGGCCTGAATAAAATCAATGCCTGGGTTGATGCCAGCACCAACAACACTGCCGAACGTTTTTATGGCGGTGACTTACTCGGTAACGTTTGGCGTTTCGATGTTAACGACATTGTTCTGCCCGCAGGCATTGATGCCTTTTTGCTAGCGACGATAGGGCAAAGCAGTGCCGCCGTAGTGCAGCCAATCACCACCAAACCTGAGCTCAGCAAGGTGAGTGGTAATACCGTGGTATATGTCTCTACAGGTCGTTATTTAGGGGTGAGTGATTTAAGTGATCTAAGCCAGCAGTCCATTTACGCAATAAAAGATCCTTTAACCGCAACTGGATTTGGCCTCATACGCGGCAGTGGGGTGTTGGTTGAACAAACACTTATTCAAACTCTAGGCACGAACAACGAAGAGGTACGTAAGGTTTCGCCTGTCAAAACTGTGGACTGGTCGGCCAAAGCTGGGTGGTTTGTAGATCTTAACCCCGGTAATAAATCACCAGGCGAACGGGTAAACGTAGACATGCAATTACAGCTTGGCGTACTCAACGTAGCGGGTAATGTCCCCAACACAAATGCTTGCAATGTGGGGGGTTATGCCTGGCTATATTATCTGGATATTAATACGGGCAGTTATCTCGCTACATCAGCAGACAATGTGGCTGGACACAAGCTTAGTAACAATTCAATGGTGGCAGGTATGACAGTTATCCGGCTTGAAAGTGGTGCAATCAAAATTATTGTCACCTCAACTGATGGCACAGTGGGTATTGAAGATGCCCCCACTCCACCCGGAGGTGGCGGGAGTGCAAGACGCACTTCATGGCGAGAATTAATTAGTCCATAATCAGCCCTTAGTAATAAGTGTAATAAGCAAAAGCGACCTGCGGGTCGCTTTTGCTTTAATTCAAACTTTGATGTCCTTCACTGACCTATTGAATAAACTTCAGGTTGCCGCCTGTAAAATTTTAGGCAGCGGAAACACCACACTTTCCTGTATGCCATCCAGCTCTTTCACATTCCCAACACCCAGCTCCTGCAACCTGGCGATAACATTTTGCACCAACACTTCCGGTGCGGATGCGCCCGCTGTGATGCCGATATTTGACTTACCCAGCAGCCACTCATCCTTAATTTCTCCAGCATTATCAACTAAATAAGCTGGAATGTTCATGTTAAATGCCACCTCACGTAGGCGGTTGGAATTAGAGCTACTGGGCGAACCCACAACAATAACCACATCACAGCGTTGCGCCAATACCTTCACTGCATCTTGGCGATTTTGCGTGGCGTAGCAAATATCATCTTTTTTCGGCGCGATAATGCTGGGGAAGCGCGCTCGCAATGCTGCGATGATCGTTGCGGTATCGTCTATCGATAAAGTAGTTTGTGTCACGAACGCCAGATTTTCGCTATCTTGCACATCCAGCAATTTCACATCAGCGGGAGACTCCACTAGATGTATCCCCTCGCCCTGCCCCATTGTGCCTTCTACTTCTGGATGCCCAGCATGGCCAATCATGATAATTTCTTTACCTTTATCGCGTAGGCGCGCCACTTCGTTATGCACTTTGGTAACCAGTGGGCAGGTCGCGTCAAACAAGGTAAAGCCGCGTTCGGCGGCCTCGCGCCGCACCGCTTGCGAAACGCCATGCGCGCTGAAAATAAGAATACTGCCAGCGGGGACTTCGGCTAAATCCTCGATAAAAATTGCACCTTTAATGCGAAGATTGTCCACCACAAATTGGTTGTGGACGACTTCGTGCCGCACGTAGACGGGTGCGCCGTGTATTTCCAAAGCGCGCTCCACCATTTCAATGGCGCGATC
>JAKFXW010000040.1 GCA_021731185.1 Gallionellaceae bacterium | reverse complement strand
ATGCTGTACAACTCGCACGAAGCCTCATCCTCAGCGAAGCGCACCAACTCTTCTATCCACACTGCCTGACTGGCATTAACCGTAAGCGTGATGTGCGAACGCTGGTTGTGTGCACCGCGCTCAGAAATTTCTTTGGAACAGGGACACAAGCTAGTCACTGGCACGACAGCCTTCAACGTAAAGTGATACAATCCATTTTCAATCTCACCGATAAATGTCACATCGTAATCCAGCAAACTTTGCACGCCGGATAAAGGTGCAGCTTTGTTGATGAAATAAGGAAAAGTCATTTCGACATAGCCTGATTGCACGCCTAATTTTGTCACCATATCGCGCAGAATTTTTTCGAATGACACCACAGAAACTTCATGTTTATTGTGATTCAGAATTTCCACAAAACGCGACATATGCGTGCCCTTGGCATCATGCGACAAATGCACAGTCATATTGAACATGGCAATAGTGTGCTGCACGGTCGCAGATTTATCTTTAATCACCATTGGATGGCGTATGCTTTTAATGCCTACCTTGTTGATAGCAATCTGGCGCGTGTCGGCCATGCTTTGAACATCGGGCATCATCTTGTTTGCCAAACCACTATTTACGGGAGAATTCATAATAGCCCCCCTCTCTAATCAGAAAATCATATGACCTGAAATTCAGCCCATTTCAAGGTGAAATTATATCCCAAATCACTTCCTTGCCGTTGGGAGGCGTGCCTGCGCTATGGGTCAGTTCCATATTTTGCCATCGCCATATTTCGAGAAGTATGAGGCTTCGGGCGAATTGTGAAGCGCGCTAATGTATTTTATTTTGAATGTCAGACACCGAAAAATTTCCTTCATCAAACAGTAGGCATCAGCATATGCGCGGCCTATAAATAACTCAACTGAATATGTTATTGTTACACACATAGTAGCTATAATTTACCTTCGGTTACAGGGAGTTGTAATGTTGAAATATGTTTTTTCCATACTCACACGCAACGGGCAAAAAGTGGAAGGTTTGCTCATCTCGAGTCATGATACTGCTGGCGCAGAGGCGAAGGTGAAGCAAATGTATCAACACTGTGAAATTTCGAGTTGTGAACTCAAGCAACAGGAAAATAAACATTTGGAGACTGTGACAATTGAAGAGATTCTGACACTCATTTCGAAGTGACGATATTTCTCAATAATCTAGTCAAAAAATAATTTAGTAGCGAAAAGAGCGCACAACGAAATTCACCGCAAATTAAAGATACTACGCAATAAACCCGTCCTCCAATAGTTCCAGCATCAGATCGTTATAATCCTGTGCGCCCCGACTGGCAGGCGCATGTTCAAATACCGTCTTTGATAATGCCGGACTTTCAGCAAGACTCACATTTTCTGATATGCGCGTGCGACATACATCTGCACCAAATTTTTCTTCAATCAAACGCAGCACATCCCACGACATATTGCGTCGGCCATCGAAGCGGGTTAATAAATAGCGCCGCTTAATCTGTCGCTTCAAGACTGGCTCCAGTGCCTTCAACGATTTTTCAATTTGCATGGCTCCCCTAGCAGATAGAAAGTCTGCCGAAATCGGAACAATCAAACCTGTACAGGAAAAAATTGCATTTAAGGAAAGTACACCTATCACCGGATTACAGTCAATTAGCAAAGGCTCATTTTTGATACCTAATTTTTCGGTCTGCAAAGCGGTGTTCAGTCGGTTTACCACGTTGAACCCCTTGCCATACAAGGCATCCACTTTGGATAACTCAACATGCGCGGGAATAACATGAATGCCACTAGAGGTAGCTTTCACCAAGTCGCGTAATGGGCGATTACTCTGAAACATCCCCAATACGGTGTCGTTGCCAGAAGCGGCATTGACCCCAGTGATGCTGCTGAATTGCGCTTGCGGATCAAGATCAATGCCGTAGGTGATGCGTCCACTGCGTGCCAGTGCTGCGGCGAGATTCAGTGCAGTCGTGGTTTTGCCTACCCCACCTTTTTGGTTGAATACCGCGATTATGGTCATGACAAGTTAGCTAATGCTACCCGTTGCCATAAATTCAGTTACCGCACACTGCATTTTATTGACCGATCACTGTAGTAAATCGATTAGCTAAATCTGGCTGCGTTTCAAAACGATCCAGTGAACCGGACATGGCACGATCCAGCAAATCCAATCTATCAGACAACGATGGATGAGTTTTAAACATTAAAGCTAAATTGGAGTGGGTCGGATTCATACCCTGCAAAGTCTGCAACACCGCAGGTAGACCATAAGGATCGTAGCCTGCACGTGCGGCAATCACTACGCCCATGCGATCAGCTTCATACTCATCATGCTTATCCAGTCCGCGTGCGTACAGTTCTGTCCCCACACCAATTAAATTAGTCAACACGGGACTCACACCGCTCTGCCGCAAGCTGTCTTTAGCGAGGCCCGTTATCAAAGAAGTGCGTGTGTTTTTTCGGATAGCTTCAACATGATGTCTTTTCAGTACATGCGATATTTCATGCGCTAAAACGCCAGCCAACTCTGCTTCACTTTTCATGCGCGCCAACAATCCTTTGGTAATAAAAATATATCCACCTGGTGCGGCAAAGGCATTCACGTCTTCATCATCCAGCACAGCAAAATGCCAGGGCAAATCAGGCCGCTCTGAATTCAGGGTTAACCAACGCCCAACTTGATTGACATATTTTTGTACGGGCTTATTATCCAGCAATGGCGCAGCGCCCAGCAGATTGCTGGCAATGCCACGCCCCATGGCGATTTCCTGTGTTTCACTGATTGGGGCTGGACCTTGTGCCACTTTTCCCGCAGTTGCCAGTACTTTATCCATATCCATATTGGCGCAAGCAGTACTGATGAACATTACCGCCACTAATAATAACTTTGTTTTCATTTTTTAGCTCCACTAGCTGACTCAGTAATATATTCCATGCTTTGTGAACTGAGTTTACCCACCTTGGCAAATCGCTGTGCTTCTGATTTATTCACGCCATAAGTATCCATTACCTCTAGCGCTTTGGGATTGGGTTTGGTGTGCTTCAAGTCTTCTTCAGACAAACCGCGCACACCCGTAGTCACTGAACTTCCAGTACTGCCCGTAGAGGCGACATTAAACAATGCGGCCAAACCAGTATCCCCAGCCTTTCTGTCCGCGCCCCACAAGGGGACAATGTGATTAAATTTCAGGCTCAACATTTTGACCCAGCCCGTTTTACCATCAACCTGCACTTGCCTCCAGCTGGAGCGTCTGCCTATCACCTCAACTTTGGTGCGCTGCTCCAATCTGGCTAAAGTCACAGCATCAGAAAAGGGCTTGGCTTTTAATTCTGTGGGGCGCACGGTGTAAGCAATTTCACCTGCCTGTGCCCGGCCAGCCTGAGTTAAACCAGCCAGAGATAAACTACTCAATAGTCCTAAAAAAATAATTGCTTTCCATCTCATTTTTTGCTCCTTAATTGTGTGTGCGCTCTTAATTATGTACACAGTGCGTTACACTTTGCGTGGCTGTGGCACTGTCAATTCCGCACGGTCGGGTTTTCTGGCCGTAGCGGATTGCGTACCTTTGGTACAAATAATTCCACATCCTGCTCTCTGCCTTTAACTTTATACGAACCCACTGATTGAAAATCAAATGCGTCACCGCATAATTCTCTGGTCTCTTTTGAAACCAGTATCCGCGCAACGCCTTTAGTAAGCCCTTCAATGCGGCTACCTAAATTAACGGTGTCTCCGATCGCAGTATATTCGCGTCGCTGCTCCGAACCAATTAAACCGACTACAGCAGGGCCGGAATGAATGCCGACCCCCACATCAAAATCTGCATCTGCTTCACCTAACTCCACTTTGAAACGCTGCAACACTTCGCCCATCTCTAAAGCGGAGGCCACCGCGTTTTGAGCATGTTT
>JAKFXW010000110.1 GCA_021731185.1 Gallionellaceae bacterium | reverse complement strand
AAATTGAGCAAATGTAAACTCAGCATCAAGTTAGTTATCAAGAAGTCGTGATGTTCCAATATCCCATTTCAAAAGATCAGCTGTCACCCAGGCTGCGAGTGTTTCGCAAGCTGGGGTAAACTGTACAGGCACAATATTAAATTCTGAGCCCGCGCACACTCTTACGATGACCTCCCACTTTGATGTAATTATTATCGGTGCTGGCGCGGCAGGCATGATGGCGGCTGGCGTTGCTGGGCAGCGTGGGCGGCGGGTGCTGTTGATTGAGCATTATCATAAGCTTGGCGAGAAGATACGTATCTCGGGTGGCGGACGCTGTAATTTCACCAACCTTCATACCAAGCCGGAAAATTTTATTTCGCAAAATCCACATTTTTGTCGCTCTGCTTTGGCGCGTTATACGCCGCAGGATTTCATCAAGTTGGTGGAACAACACCAGATTAAGTATCACGAAAAAACCTTGGGGCAACTTTTTTGCGATGATAGCGCAACTGGCATTATTCAGATGCTCAAAATTGAATGTGATCGCGGTCATGTGCAATGGAAAATGCCATGTGCGGTGAAGGGCATTGAGCATTCTGCGAATGCTTACACTGTGCATGCCGAGCAGGGTAAGGTCACTGCTCATCATTTAATTATTGCGACGGGTGGATTGTCTGTGCCTAAAATTGGTGCGACACCATTTGGCTATAAAGTCGCCGAGCAATTTGGTTTGAAAATAGTGCCGCCTCACCCCGCTCTTGTGCCGCTAAGTTTTGATGTAGATGCGTTGCAATGCTATGGTGATTTGTCAGGCATTGCGCTGGATGCCGAAGTGAGTTGTCATGGGGGCATATTTCGCGAAGCAGTATTACTGACCCATCGCGGACTTTCCGGCCCCGCGATATTGCAGATTTCATCTTATTGGCAAAATGGCTCGGGTAAAAATGATTACGGTAAAAATCCCATCCACATCAATTTATTGCCGGATGCAAAACAGGCCACTTGGCTGCACGAGCAACGCAATTCAAAAATGCAATTTAATAATGTGCTGGCCGAGCTTTTGCCCAAGCGCTTTGCGCAACAATGGTGTGCAGCGCATGGCTTGAATAAACCCAATAATGAATTCACCGACAAGGCCTATGCAGCAGCACTTGCCGCGCTGAAAAATTGGCAAATCAAACCTTCTGGCACATTGGGATATAACAAAGCCGAAGTCACCTTGGGCGGGGTGGATACGCAAATGTTGTCATCCAAAACTATGGTTGCGACCTCGATGTCTGGATTATATTTTATTGGTGAAGTGGTTGATGTCACCGGGCACTTGGGTGGATTTAATTTTCAGTGGGCATGGTCGTCGGGATTTGCTGCGGGGCAAGCAGTGTGAGGTCGCGTGAAAACTCAGTGCTAGCCTTGTACCTCTATTGCTGCGGCTAAAATATCGGAACGTCAGCCATAGGACTCGTGTAGCATGGGCGCAAGTTATTCCAATTCCCGATAAAAACGATCACTGTGTTACCTTCGTCTTCGGCTCCTAGCCGTACTCAAATGTACTGTCTTCGTCGCCTCATCCTTGCCGCCTTGTGCTCCTTTTTATCGGAAACTGGAATTAGTCTAAGCTTAACAATCCTGGTCAGGCTACTCTCAGTCAGATCAGCTTCAGTCGAATCGTGTTTTAATCTATCAACCCAGTGCATCGCACTGCATTCAATTCAGGAATCAAAACATCATGTCATTTTCAACACTCGGTTTATCCAATGAAATCGTGCGCGCCGTTACCGAGCGCGGCTACACCACGCCTACCCCCATCCAGGCGCAAGCCATTCCTGCGGTACTTTCCGGCGGTGATTTACTGGCGGGCGCGCAAACGGGCACTGGTAAAACAGCAGGATTTACGCTGCCTATTTTGCATAGACTAACCCAAAGTGCAGCCCCCGTTCCAACCACAGGACGTGCGCCGATACGTGCTCTGGTGCTGGTTCCTACCCGTGAACTGGCATTGCAAGTGGAAGAAAGCGTGCGCGACTACGGCAAATATCTCAAGCTGCAATCAATGATTATGATAGGCGGCGTAAATATCAATCCGCAAATCACTCGCCTGAAAACCCGCGTGGATATTCTCGTAGCGACACCCGGTCGCTTGCTCGATCATGTGCAGCAAAAAACGGTGGACATTTCCAAGGTAGAAATACTGGTGCTGGATGAAGCTGATCGCATGTTAGACATGGGCTTTATTCGCGACATCAAAAAAATTCTGGCACTGCTGCCCAAGACGCGACAAAATTTATTATTCTCCGCCACCTTTTCTGACGAGATAAAGTTATTGGCTGACAATCTGTTGAATAACCCCGCGATGATTGAAGTGGCGCGCCGCAATGCCACTGCTGACACGGTCAGCCACATGGTGCATCCGGTTGATCGCGCACGCAAACCGCAACTACTCGCGCATCTCATCAAACAACACAATTGGTCGCAAGTGTTAGTGTTCACTCGCACCAAACATGGTGCAAATAAATTGGCCGAATATCTCAACAAGGAAGACATCACCTCACTGGCGATACATGGCAATAAAAGCCAATCCGCGCGCACCCACGCATTGGCAGAATTTAAGACTGGCGATTTGCAAGTGCTGGTTGCAACCGACATTGCCGCTCGCGGCATCGACATCATTGATTTGCCGCACGTTGTGAATTTTGAATTGCCGCATGTCGCCGAAGATTACGTACACCGTATCGGTCGCACAGGCCGCGCTGGTGCTACTGGCGATGCGGTGTCCCTGGTATGCGTGGATGAATTGAAATTATTGACCGCGATTGAACGACTTATTAAACGTGACATTCCTAGTGAAATTATCAGCGGCTACACGCCCGATCCCAGCATTAAGGCTGAACCGATTATCAATGGACGAACAGGTGGAGGCGGCGCAGGAAATCGTGGCGGGCAGCGCGCAGGAAACCAAAGAAGTGGCCAGCCCAGTGCCAAACCACCTGTTGGGAAACCCCCCAGCGGCAAGTCACCTGTGAGAAAGCCAACTGGCTCTGTACCAGCTTTACATCGGTCGGGGGGGCGTGGTCGCTAAAATTTTGGGGTTGCCATAGCCGAGCACATGCTGACATTGGAGCAATCCCCTGAGCGCATCAAAAAATATTTTTCCACAATGCAGCAGTTGGGATGAAATGTGAGTTTTTAGAGGTGCCCTTAAGCATTAGCGTGGAGGCTGCACAAGCACTGATCAATTACCACAACATCCTTGAAGTAACCGCACCTTTAATGGATAATCCGCTCCGACTCAAGCCGGGATGGCGGAATTGGTAGACGCGCCGGACTCAAAATCCGGTGTTGGAGACAATGTGGGGGTTCGAGTCCCCCTCCCGGCACCACACAGCAGGTTACTGCAAACCAGCAGAAACCAACGCAGACAAGCTTTTCCAGCAGCTTTCTGTTTCATCCTCTCAGTCGGGAAATGGTTCAGAATGGTCTAATTTAGCCGCAGCTTGGCCACGATTTATGATCGACTGGGTGACCCGCCATTCTCCCTTGCCATCACTCCGAGACAATGGAGGGAGAATCGCAAGTATATCGCCGGACGGTGAAATCGAATGGCAGGTTGAGAAAAAACAGCAAGTTTCCGGCTCTCACGAATCGAACATCAGCATCAAGTCCAACGGCGCAAGCCATCTTTATTTTGACGGCAATCCATCCAAGTGGCTGCAAGGCCATAACCTGTTCGGCTCTAACAATCTCATTCTGCAGCAGCGTGTTTATGATCCAATCTCCTTGCAAATTAAGTGTGCTAGTTCTGGGCTTATCAAATCAATCGAGTCTGACCCTGAGGTTTCCCCACGAATCACGCTCCTTGCATCGCGTGACTGATAGCCTCCGTAGCTTGTCGTCGCAGGGTCTGCAAATATTTCCACGGCGCAACGATTTCGCGTAGCAGGTCGGGGCTCTCGATC
>JAKFXW010000205.1 GCA_021731185.1 Gallionellaceae bacterium | reverse complement strand
ACATTAATCACCTTGTCAAAAAACTCTAACCCGGTGATTGAAGCATAAGGCGCAGGTTCCGCGCTGCTGCCATATAAATGGTGCGCGACTGCATGGTATAGCGTGTCGTTAATGAGTGTAGATTTGCCCGAACCGGAAACGCCCGTAATGCACACAAACAAGCCCACTGGCAAATTCAAGGTGACCTGCTTCAGATTATTTCCACTCGCCCCCTTGATTTGCAACATGCGCTTTTTATCGGGGGCAACCAGCTTCTTGGGCATTTCAATTTTTCGGCGACCGCATAAATAATCACCCGTCAACGAATCGAGGTTGGCACACACTTCTTGCGGCGTACCTTGCGCGACGACCTTGCCACCATACTCTCCCGCGCCCGGCCCCATATCGACTACGTGATCAGCGGCCAAAATTGCATCCGCATCATGTTCCACCACAATGATGCTGTTACCCATATCGCGCAGTCGTTTGAGCGTTCCCAGCAAGCGATCATTGTCACGTTGATGCAAGCCAATTGATGGTTCATCCAGCACATACATGACACCGGTTAAACCCGAACCAATCTGTGATGCCAGACGAATGCGCTGCGATTCACCACCAGACAAAGTTTCGGCAGAGCGTTCCAGCGACAGATACTCCAACCCCACATTAACCAGAAAATTAAGTCGGCTGATAATTTCCTGCACGATACGTTCAGCGATGGTTTTTTTGTGCCCAGGCAAATCAAGGGATTTAAAAATTGCCAGTGCCTGCTTTAACGGCAGCGCACTTAATTCATAAATCGTTGAATCACCTACCCGTACATGGCGAGCTTCATGCCGCAGGCGCGTGCCCTTACACTGTGGACAAACGCAGGTATTGAGATATTTAGCCAACTCTTCACGCACGGTGGGCAAATCCGTTTCTTTATAACGCCGCTCAAAATTATGAACAATGCCTTCAAAAGCGTGTTCACGTAGCGTGGGCTTGCCGCGTTCGTTGAGATATTTAAAGGCGATTTCAACTTTTCCGCTGCCGTATAAAATTACCTGCTGAATGTTTTCCGGCAGACTTTCAAAAGGGCGCTCCAAATCAAAATCATAATGCCGCGCCAGACTGTCCAGCATTTGATAATAAAACTGATTGCGCCTATCCCAACCTTTAATCGCGCCTGAGCTTAAAGATAATTGCGGAAAAGCGACGATGCGCTTGGGATCAAAAAAACTGATGTTACCCAGGCCATCACACTCGGGACACGCGCCCATCGGATTGTTAAACGAAAACAATCGCGGTTCCAGTTCAGGCAGCGAATAACTGCAAATGGGGCAGGCAAATTTTGCCGAAAATAAATGCTCACGCTCGCTATCCATCTCCACTGCAATCGCTCGACCATCTGCATGGCGCAAGGCTGTTTCAAATGATTCTGCCAGGCGTTGTTTATTTTCAGCATTGACTTTTAAGCGATCAACCACGATTTCAATGGTATGTTTTTTATTTTTGTGCAGCGCGGGCAATTTATCCATTTCGTATACTTTGCCATTCACACGCAGACGCACAAAACCTTGCGCACGCAGCTCATCAAACAATTCCAGCTGCTCACCCTTACGCCCAACCACCAGCGGCGACAGAATCATGATGCGCGTATCAACTGGCAGTTGCAGCATGTTATCCACCATCTGTGCCACGCTCTGCGCTTGCAAAACCAGATCATGCTCCGCGCAATAGGGATCACCCGCACGCGCAAACAACAGCCGCAAATAATCGTGAATTTCAGTGACTGTGCCGACTGTAGAACGCGGGTTGTGCGAGGTGGCTTTTTGCTCAATGGCAATGGCGGGCGACAAACCTTCAATTAAATCCACATCCGGTTTTTCCATGAGCTGCAAAAATTGCCGCGCATAGGCGGACAAGGATTCCACATAGCGCCGCTGCCCTTCGGCGTACAAGGTGTCAAAAGCCAATGAAGATTTTCCTGAACCGGACAAACCAGTAATCACCACCAACTTATTGCGTGGCAGATCGAGACTGATGTTTTTAAGGTTGTGCGTACGAGCACCGCGAATTTTTATACTGTCCATGCGTGCTATTTATACCGAGCTAACTGTAGTTCTATCTGGAGGGGAATCAACCTGCTAATATACGCCAATTCTTTTGCATTCCAAACTCCTCAATACGCGCGCTTCCATGCCGAACTCCTCAATGCCCGCCCCACCGCCCACGCCAGACCTTACCGCCACGCCCGACTCAGACTCTATGAACCCCATTGAGCGTCGTGCCAGCATAGGGCTAGCCAGCATCTATGGCCTGCGTATGCTGGGACTATTTATCATCTTGCCAGTTTTCGCGATCTACGCCACCGAGCGGCTACCTGGCGGAGAAAATAAAATGCTGGTCGGACTTGCGTTAGGTGCATATGGGCTCACTCAGGCAATCTTGCAGATTCCCGCAGGCTGGCTGTCTGATCGCTACGGACGAAAACCCGTCATCTTGATCGGCCTCATACTTTTTGCACTGGGCAGTTTTATCGCGGCGTATGCAGATAATATATATTGGGTGATCGCCGGGCGCATCATTCAAGGCGCAGGCGCGATCAACGCCGCCGTCATGGCACTCACCGCCGACCTCACCCGCGAAGAACATCGCACCAAAGCCATGGCAATGATCGGTATCACCATAGGCATCACTTTCTCTATCTCGCTGGTGTTGTCCCCCGTGCTATATCAGGCAATCGATGTGCCGGGGATATTTGTGCTGACGGGTGTACTGGCCTTGCTCGCCATGTTGGTGGTCGTGTACGTTATTCCTAATCCAGCGATCACGCGCTTTCATTCCGAGATGGGGGTAAGTAGCAATCGCTTCAGCGAGGTGCTGCGCAACAAAGAATTATTGCGGCTGGATTTCGGCATTTTTGCACTGCATGCGATATTAATGTCCGTGTTCATGCAAGTGCCGTTCGTGCTGAAAAATAATGGCATGGAAGTCGCACAGCATTGGCATATCTATCTGCCCGTAATGTTAATCGCATTCATGCTCATGGTTCCACCCATCATCATCGCTGAGAAAAAAGCTAAGATGAAACAAATTTTTATGGGCGCGATTGCCTTAGCTGCAACCGGACAATTATTATTGATGCTCATGCAACACAGCGTGTGGGGCATCGCCTTCGCCATGCTGCTGTTCTTCACCGCATTTAACATACTCGAAGCAACCCTGCCCTCGATGATTAGCAAAATCGCACCCGTCGCCGCCAAAGGCACGGCCATGGGGGTATACAGCAGCGTGCAATTTTTAGGCGCGTTTTGCGGCGCAATGGCGGGGGGATTATTGATGCAGCATGTCGGTGGCGACGCAGTTTTTATATTTGCCATCGTTTTACTTTTGCTGTGGCTCATCGTCGCCAGTACCATGCAAGCACCCGCCGCAGTCCGCACTAAAATGTACCCACTGCCTGCTATGGATAAAATTGCGGGTATCGAATTACAGAAAAAGTTGGCACAATTGCACGGCGTGCGCGAAGTAATGATCGTCACCACAGAATGTATGGCCTGCCTCAAAGTTGACATGAGCGGATTTGATGAAGCAACAGTAAAAAAATTGATAAAAGGAGAAAGTAATGTCAGTCAATAAAGTAATCCTGGTAGGTCGTCTCGGTAAAGACCCAGAAACACGCTACATGCCTAACGGCGAAGCAGTCACCAACTGCACCTTAGCCACGTCCGAAAACTGGAAAGACAAGGCGGGCGAAAAGCAGGAAAAAACAGAATGGCACAACCTCACGTTTTATCGCCGCCTGGCAGAAATCGCGGGAGAGTATTTGAAAAAAGGCTCAATGATCTACGTGGAAGGCAAGCTCGCCACGCGCAAGTGGCAGGACAAAGAAGGCAAAGACCGCTACACCACCGAGATCATCGTGGGCGAAATGCAAATGTTGAGCAGCAAGTCCGGCAGCAGTGGTAATTTTGAAGTGGTAGATTCGGGCGCATCACCTGCACCCACATCTTCT
>JAKFXW010000008.1 GCA_021731185.1 Gallionellaceae bacterium | reverse complement strand
TGCAGTAGCTCAATCGCTACCGCTGTTTTGCCGCTGGTAGTGGGCCCCATCAGGAAAATAGCGGGTGGAAAAATTGCAGGCGGGAAAGTTGCAGGCAGCGCGGGCATTATTTGCCTCGCATAAACATCGTGTCCAACTCGGTGATGGTGACTTGAAACCAAGTCGGCCGTCCGTGATTGCATTGCCCGGAGCGTTCAGTGCGTTCCATTTCGCGCAGGATGTGATTCATCTCGGTTATGCTCAAACTTTGGTTGGCGCGCACAGCAGCATGGCAGGCGAGAGTGGACAGCATCTCATTGCGGCGTTCGGTTAGCGCACGGGTCGCACCAAATTCGCGTAGCTCATGCAGCACATCACGCGCGGCAGCTTCGGCTTGAGATTGTTTAAGCATGGCGGGCATAGCGCGCACCGCTAGCGTGGTAGGGGAGAGCGGGGCGATGTCAAAACCCAGCGTGGTCAACGTGGCGTGTTCTTCCTCTGCGCTGGCAATGTCCAGCGTGTCGGCATGAAAAGTAACGGGGATGAGTAGCGGCTGACTGGGGATGTGATGTTCATCCAGTGCCAGTTTTAATTTTTCATAAACGATGCGTTCGTGTGCGGCGTGTATATCTACCACCACCAGCCCATGCTGATTTTGCGCCAATATATAAATGCCGCCGAGTTGTGCTAAAGCCAGCCCCAAAGGGGGCACACCTGTTTCATTGTCCCCTTGTGGGGCTTCATCTGCGAAATTTGCAAAAATAGAGTCGGTCAACGCTACGTTTTGCTGTTGCGTTGGCGAGGAATTATTTTTGGAATGACCAAACATTGCATCGTAAAAAGCCATCGGTTGCGCGGCGTTATATAAGCGCATGGGTTGTTGTATAAAAGGGGATTGCTGCACAAACGTTGGGGAGGAAAATGCAGAAGCAGCAGGTGCTGTGGTTAAATCTCCGCCGCCCGCCGTGGGTGCGGCTAAAGCTTGCTGCAAGGTGTGAAAAATAAACTGGTGTACAGCCTGGCTTTCACGAAAGCGCACTTCACTTTTTGCTGGGTGTACGTTGACATCCACTTGTTCCGGCGGCATGTCGAGAAACAATACAAAAGCTGGATGGCGTTGGTGATGCAAAATATCCTGATACGCCTGCCGTATGGCATGGGCAATCACTTTGTCGCGTATGAATCGACCGTTCAGAAATAAATATTGGCTATCGCGTGAGGCGCGAGAATAAGCGGGCAACGTCGCCATGCCGCTCAAATGCAGTCTGGCGGTAGGGTGTGCACCCGCAACATTGCGCTCGATAGTCACTGCACCTTGCGAAAATTCTGTCCCCAATATCGCCGTGATGCGTTTTTGCAAAGCATCTTCGCCGTGTACAGCGGGTAATTTCCATACTTGTTTGCCGCGATGTTGCAAACTAAATGCCACGTCGGGACGTGACAGTGCGATGCGCTTGAAGGTTTCTTCGCAATACGCGAATTCGGTATTTTCTGTTTTTAAAAATTTGCGCCGCGCGGGTGTGTTGAAATACAACTCGCGCATTTCCACACTCGTGCCTTGCGGATGAGTGGCCGGAGCAGCCTCACTTTGCGCGCCATCTGCGGCCTCTATTTTCCATGCGTGAGCCGCAGAAGCGTGGCGACTAATCAGTGCGACCTGCGCCACCGCCGCCATGCTGGCTAATGCTTCACCGCGAAAACCCATGCTGGCTACGCGCTGCAAATCGTCCAGCGAGCCGATTTTACTGGTGGCATGTCGCTGCAAAGCCAGCGCAAGCTCGTTCGGCGTAATGCCTTTGCCATTGTCGCGCACCCGTAACAATTGAATGCCGCCGCCTTCAAGCTGTACATCAATTTCGGAAGCACCCGCGTCCAGACTGTTTTCCATCAACTCTTTCAACGCCGAAGCCGGACGTTCAATCACCTCGCCAGCCGCAATCTGGTTAATCAGTAAATCGGGTAACAGTTGGATGGCAGACATGGGGCGGAATTAATAAACCGGATGATAATAATTTGAGCGACATTATAACGGAGGGGAGGGGAGGGAGGAATGCACGACTTCAGGGCAACGTAGTTCTAAGGTTATCTACATATTGTTATATGGTGGAACATGTTTTGACAAAAAACACAATATGTAGTATTTTTAGATGCGTCAATTGCTATATATGGTGTAATCATACGAATATGAACAATGAGCAGATAAGTAGCGTAGTTAAAGATCTTCATAAGGAAATTTGGAAGCACAAAGACATTTTGTGGCCAGGGGAGCAGCTTGCCCCTCTGCAAATGTTAAACCCTATGGCAGCAACACAGATATTGGGGATAACCTATATTGAGGTTGATGATTTGGGTTGTGGGCATTACCAATTTGGACGAAGCAACATGTTGGTTGCAGGGCTTCTTGACCGACAGTCAAGGAAAATAGCCGTGGCAACAAGGTTTGGTAAGGAGTGTGGAAGATTTACGGCCGCCCATGAAATTGGTCATTGGTTGCTACACCCTAATGAAAAAGCACATCGTGATAGATCGATTAATGGCTCAATTATGAGTGCGGGAAATAGGCCGCCAATGGAAAGAGAAGCTGATTATTTTTCAGCAAGCTTTTACATGCCTGAGCGACTGTTGATGACAAAGTTTGAGGATATATTTGGTAAGCAGTCTTTTATATTTGATGAGGCGGCTGCTTCTGCTCTTAAAATTAGTTCTAGCGACCTTGAAGCACACCTTTTCCCAGATAAAAATTCTTTAGAGCGCGAGTTTGCTTTGGCTAGATGTACCTCTTACAAGGGTCGACATTTTTATTCATTGGCTGAACAATTTGGCGTTTCGGCTGCTGCTATGGCAATCAGAATCAAAGAATTTGGGCTTATTCGTTGGCCTTAGTGCAAATAATGAACAAACAAAGGATCCATATGCCAATTGATGATTCAATCAAGACTGCCAAAGATGGCATCGCCCTTGTGGGAGAAATAATCAAAGCAGCTGGTGATAATCCAGATGTTAAAGAAGCAGGTGGTAACCTCGGAAAAACAGCATTAACAATCACAAAGACAATTAACAATGCCCTTCTGCCGTTAGCTGCTGTGAATTTTGCTTTCGATAAAGCACGTATATATTTCTCAGAAAAATTTCAGCAAGACCTTTCACAGAAGGCCTCAGCTATTCCGCCTGAACAGATTATTGAACCTAAGGCTTCAATTGCTGGCCCGGCACTTCAGGGACTAGCCTTTACACATGAGGAAGCCAACTTAAAAGACATGTACCTAAGTCTATTGGCAACCGCCATGGATGGCCGTGTCGCTGCTGAGGCACATCCCGCTTTTGTTGAAATTATTAAACAGTTGAATTCAGAGGAGGCAGACCTAATTCGTGGCATTCTACGATCTCCATCAGTCATTGCTATAGCTGAAATAAGGCTCGAGTTAGATAAAAATCGTTGGGATACATTATCGAAACATATGCTAAATTTCCAAAATTCTGAGACCAAGATTCCCGTTGAAAACCCCAGATGCCCTGCAATGGTCGATAACTGGATTCGACTTGGGCTGGTTGAGGTGGATTACACAAAACTATTATTTGCTGCCGAAAGCTATGCTTGGGTAGATAAAAGACCAGAGGTCATAAGGCTACGACAATCGCATGAAAATGAGACTCAGAAAATTGGTTTTCAAAATGGGATTATTGTAAGAACTGCACTCGGGATTCAATTCGCAAAAGCAGTTGGCTTGGCCTGAGTTCTTGCTGATGCAATGCGCTACGCTAAGCTTATCGCACTCTACCAAATGGCAGTGTCCTGGAAACTGGCTGCGTTTCACCCCATGGTGCAACCTTCAGCAGTAACAGCATCCCCAGTATCGTCAGCCCCGCGCGTAGCAAAAAAACTTCCCCAGCCCAGTTGTTCCACCAGCCCGCCGGTAGCGGCATTGGCGAAGGCACGCGGCAAGGCGATAGTTTGAAATACCCTTGAGCTAGATTTCACCCAAACATCGCCATTGGAAATATTTCGTCTAGGTTAGGTAAGTTGCGTT
>JAKFXW010000123.1 GCA_021731185.1 Gallionellaceae bacterium | reverse complement strand
GCGCGGTGACCGACACCACTGCCGGGAAGCGGCTGCCATCCTTGCGGATGTAGGTCAGCTCGTAAATGTCCTCGATGCCGCGTGAGGCCTTGAATACCAGCGCCTCGAAGCCCGGCGTAATCGGCGTGCCCAGTTCTGCGCTCAACACCTTGGCGCGCGCGATCACTTCCTGCGGATCGGAAATGTCGGCCGGCGTGATCTTGTTCATCACCTCGGCAGCAGCGTAGCCCAGCATGCGTTCCGCGCCGACGTTAAAAATCTGGATCACGCCCTTCGCGTCGGTGGCGATGCTGGAGAAATTGGCGCTGTTGAAAATCGCGTCCTGCAGTGCCCTGGTTTTAAGCAAGGTCTTCTGGTGCCGAACCTCGGTGTTGTCGCCCACGCTACTGAAAGCGGCATTAACATTGACAGAATCGTGGATAGTTTTCGACATGATTGACCTTTGCATAAGCACGAATTTATCTGTCAGATTGCACAGCCAGAACGTCGGCGGCATACCAGTCATTCAGTGATCTGCTGCTCGCGTAGTGAGTCTGAATAATCAATCTTGGATAAGTTTACAATGGTATCAATCAGGCCTTTCGTGTTCCGTACGTTGGCGTACATAATTCTAATTTTAAATTACCAAGCCTTAAGGAGGCACTGATTTAATCCTCTAAGGAGGCACTGATTTAATCTTGTTCCCTCACCCTCTGTCCCTCTCCCGGAGGGAGAGGGATGCAAAGTCCTTCTCCCTCCGGGAGAAGGGTTGGGATGAGGGAGCAAGATTAAGGGCTTGGTAAATTAAAATTAGAGGCGTCCTGAAGCAGAACGGCCTATCAGTTGCGATGGGCTGTGGGGAGGTTGCAGTTGGCTGATGCGATGAAGCCGATCATGACCGGGTGCCAAACAGTATTCAGTGGCTGCCGCCTACAGCAGGGAGCGTAGCGCCGGATCATGGGTATCAGTTTCGGCATAAGGCGCCGGAATCAGATCAAACCAGAATGTGCTACCCACGCCGACGGTGCTTTCCACGCCTATGGTGCCGCCCATCAGTTCCACCAAACGCTTGGTCACCACCAGGCCGAGGCCCGTTCCCTCGATAGCGCTGCCATTCTGGTCGAGGCGGTTGAACGGTTGAAATAATTGCGCCAACATTTCCGGTGACAATCCTGCACCACTATCTTTGATGACGATGCGGATGCGTTCCGTGCTGACCATGCAACTCACCTCGGCAGTACCCTGTTCGCGATTGTATTTGATCGCATTGCTCAGCAGGTTGACGATAACCTGTTTTAACCGGGTTCGGTCGGCATGGACGCACCAGCTGGCATCGCAGGGGATGACGCTTAGCCGGACACCTTGCTTATTTGCCAGCGGCTCGATCAGCTCCTGACATTCGCTTATCAGCCCGGAAAGGGATACCGGCTCTTTCAACAATAACAACTTGCCGGACTCAATCGCCGAGAGATCAAGGATTTCGTTGATCAGCTCCAGCAGATACCACCCTCCCTTGATAATCGGCTGTAGCCTGTTATTCTGCGTATCCGTTAACGGCGGGAAGCCGATTTCCAGCAGCTGGGCGAAACCGAGAATCGCATTCAAAGGCGTACGCAGCTCATGGCTCATGTTGGAGAGAAAATGCGATTTGGCGAGATTGGCTTTTTCCGCCATGAACTTCGCGTTTTCCAGCTCGGCCTGAGTTACATAGAGTTGCTCGGCAAGTTCCTGAGCATGGATTGTGGCGATAACCAGATGTTCATTCACCTGTTGCAACATTGCCCGGTGATTTTCGAGCTCCACCTGTTTGGCTTCTATCTGGCTCATCTTCGTCTCACGCAAATTCGCAGCGTCTTCACGGAAATTTGCAGCTTCCTCGCGTATATCGGCTAGTCGCGTGCGGTGAAGAACGGCTATTTTGTCGTCGTACCTCCTGCCATGCGCGCTGACATTATCACGAGCCACAGGCATAATCTCCCCCCGGTCCGTGGTTATCCAGTCTGAAACGTTGTCATGGTCAGCTTGGGACATTGCCATCTCCTCTCATTTGTTCCAGTTTGTGGGACGGCCTGACATGATTCCGTCATACCCGGAAAGGGTTTCACCTATCACGATGCCTTTGTCAGTGATGTCGAAAAGTCGTATGTCCTTGCTGTGCTCGCTACCACGCACTTTAACGACCGAAAAGGCGCGCTTGAATTGGCCCCCGATTTCGACATAGCGCTGGACAATGATTGCGTCCGCAAGAAAAGCGCTGCCAAATGGACTGAAGCGCAAATCGGTGTAACGATCTTCCAGTTCCGATGTCATCAATATGGTCACACCCCTGTCGGTCAGCTCGGCAATCATTCTGTATAGCGATCCGCGAAAATCTTCGCTGAACTCGGACGCCAGCGCCAGCTCGAATCCGGACAGGGAATCAATGACCAGACGCTTTGCTTGCGTCCGGTCTATCATTTCGAGCAGGTCATACAGGGTTTCATCAATCGACATATCCAGCGCGCGTGTGTCGATCACACCCACCTGCCCGGCCTTGACCATCTCATTCAACTGCTTGTTCATCAATTGGTTGGGGCTTTTCTCAAAGGCGGCCACGATACCCGGCTCTCCCCTGCGCACCCCTTCGGCGAGAAATTGCGTCGACATGATGGTTTTGCCGGATCCGGATGGCCCGACCAGAAGCAACGAATATCCGGCTGGCAGGCCGCCACCCATCATGTTGTCCAGACCGGGGATGCCCATCGGTACGCGTTTTTTTCTGGTTAATGCCTGTTTTGATGACTCAGCCTCTGTGCGATGCTGGACAATCGCACGCGGAAATATCTGTATGCCCGCATCGCTGATGCGGAACGTGTGCAAACCGGGCGCTTGGGCTTGACCGCGCATCTTGATCACCTGTATCTTGCGCACCACTGAATTGCGCTGCAAATTTTGCGTAAGCCACAAGATCCCGTCTGCCATGGTAAAGATCGGACTGGCCTCTTGTTCTGGCACCAAATATTCACCGATCAAAAATGTAGTTGCCTGCCAGCTCGTCATTTGCATGCCCAGTTGCTGCACGAATCGCTGTAGCTCGGAGTGTCCCCGTTCCATATCCCTCGCTGCATGCGCCACGGATCGAAACGAATCAACAAATACCAGGCTGGGCGCATATTTGTTCACTTCCTCGACAATGCGTGACAGCACCAGATCAAAATTCCCATCCAGCAGATCTGTCGACAGATTGACAAAGCGGATCGATTTATTGACTTTTGCGATATCAAAATACTTGAATTGCTGCTGATAACGGAGCATTTTCAGGGCGGGTTCGCCGAGTACCGTAAAGAACAGCGCCCGATTGTCCGGAGTCGCCAGCGAGAACATTATTTGCTGGGCCAGCGTTGTTTTTCCGCTTCCCGGCGTGCCTGCAATCAGGTTGAACGAAAATTCCGGCAGGCCGCCACCCAGCAGGTTGTCCAGCCCAGGTACACCCGTTTGCAGGCGACGTATTGTTACTTTCTTGCTTACTACTTTCTGGCTTACTACTTTCTGGCTCACTACTTTCTTGCTCATTTTGATACTCCTTGCGTTAGCTCTATCAAGATTTTTTTATCGTCAACCGCATCCGAAACATTAATATTCCAAGCCACATACAAAATGTTGACGGTTAGCTCTTCCCCGATGAGCGAGGACAGGATGTCGGTGAATAGGGTCAGTAGCAGAATATTGGCTGCGCTGGCTTGCGCGGGTGTTTGATTTTGCAGGCTTGTTTTTAACGCCTCAAATCGTTGGTCGGTCTGTGGTGGCGATGCGCCAACCGCGAGCCAGGGGTAAGTTGACCGGGCAAGGAATGTACTTCTTATGTAAAGCGAGTTGAACCCGCCTTCGCCGATGATAGCAATGATCTGGGTCGCCAGCTGCGTCCACAAATTAACGGCATCCGCAATTTTTTCAGCGGGCGGCGCCAGGATGTTTTTAATGAGTTGATGCCGTAGCAGGGGGCTGGTTTCCATATAATTCGTTACTGATCAATTAAACTTCGATGGGATAATACATCGCCAAAATTACACTAGCAT
>JAKFXW010000047.1 GCA_021731185.1 Gallionellaceae bacterium | reverse complement strand
CCACACGGTTGCGGCCTTCCTTTAAAATCAGGCGATACCAGTGATTGTAACCTTCTCCGCCTTCATCGGTCAGCTTCTTAAATTTCACCAAGCCATCTTCCAGCATCACGCCATCCGTTACCAACTGCTGCATTTGCTGCTCGGTCAAACTGCCTTGCACGCGCGCTGCATATTCCCGCTCTACCTCAAAACGCGGATGCATCAGCCGATTGGCCAGATCACCGGAAGTGGTAAAAATAAGCAAGCCGCTCGTATTAAAATCCAGACGGCCTATGGCTATCCATTTCATCCCGCGCAGCTTGGGCAATTTATCAAATACGCTCACGCGATTGCCAGGATCATCGCGGCTGACAATCTCGCCCTCCTGCTTGTGATATAGCAGCACCCGTGGCAAACCGCTGCCTTGCTCCTGCAATTTAATAATGCGTTTATCAACCCGCACCGTATCACCTGCATTTACCCGCATACCTAGCGTGGCCAGCTCTCCATTAAGGGTGATTCGCCCAGCCGTGATCCATTTTTCCATGGTGCGACGCGAACCTAGGCCCGCTTGCGCCAGCATCTTTTGTAAGCGCTCTCCCGCTAATGATTCACCTGATAACTGCTTGCTCGGCACATTGTCCCCTTGTGGGAAATAATCGCTACGCTGACTTTCCAACTTATTTCGCATACTCTTATGGGTACCTCTAAAAATTCAAAATACTAAGCGAGACAAGGCGCGATAAAAATTTAAGTGCGCGGCATATATTTAATATGTAAGCATTTAAATTTTTTGAGCAACGCGGTATCGCAACGTAGTTTGGATTTTTAGAGATGCCCTTATCCAGTTACTTCACGCCGCTCCAACACTGCCTGCGCCAAAGTGCCGCTATCCACATATTCAAGCTCTCCACCAACTGGCAAGCCACGCGCAATGCGCGATACCTTGATGCCCTGAGCATACAGCAAAGTGGCAATATAGTGCGCGGTCGCATCGCCCTCCACTGTAAAATTAGTAGCGAGAATCACTTCGCATGTTTGCTCGGATGCGCGCTTGACCAGCCGTTCCAGATGCAGTTCACGCGCACCGATACCATCCAACGGAGACAGCCGCCCCATCAATACAAAGTACATGCCCCAATAACATTGCGCCTGCTCCATCATCAACAAGTCAGCCGGCATTTCCACCACACACAGCAAGCTGGGATCGCGCTTGGGCGAACGACACAAGGAGCATATTTCTTCCTCGCAAAAATTATTACATTTGGTGCAATGGTGTATGCCCGCAACGGCATTTTCGAGCGCCTGCGACAAACGTAGCGCGCCTGTTTTATCGCGCTGCAACAAATGATACGCCATGCGCTGAGCGGACTTAGGCCCCACGCCTGGCAAGCAACGCAGAGCAATAATCATTTCTTCCAAACTAGAGGGCGTGCTCATGCCTGAATGACTGAATTCAAAATGGCAGATTCATGCCTGGCGGCAAATTCATGCCTGCGGTAAATCCACTCATCTTTTGCTTGCTGACCGCCGCTGCCTGCTTTACTGCATCATTCATTGCGGCCACAATCAAATCCTCCAACATCTCTTTATCGTCAGCCAATAAACCGTCAGCCAACGTCACGCGCCGCACTTCATGCGCACAAGTCATCACCACTTTCACCGCACCTGAACCAGCCTGCCCTTCAACCTCCACATGCGCCAATTCATCCTGCGCCTTTTTCATATTTTGCTGCATCTGCTGAGCCTGTTTCATCATCCCAGCCAAGCCACCTTTCATCATCTTGCACTCCTTCCGTTTATTTTATTAAATTGGCTTTAATGATTCCGTCAAAACCTGCGCGCCCAACTGAGCTTGCGCGTCCCGCACAAACGTATCCTGCATAATAGATTCCACCGCTTGCTGCTGGCGCATATCCTGCATATTTTTTTCAACCGCTGCGGGCGTAATAGCATTATTGCCCTTACTCAACAGCACTTGCAAGCGCACAGGCTGCGCCAAATATTCTGCCAGCGCGGCCTGCAATTTTTCATGCGCCGCTTTGTTGGTCAACAAATGTTTGTGCTGCGGTGACAAATTTAATAACAACTTGCCACCCACGAAACTTTCCATCGTGCAGTGTTTTGCCAACTCGCGCGCCATGCCCTGCACATTGATCTGCCCCAGTAATGCCGACCAATCTATGCCCAACGCAGCATGCTCCGCAGAGACATCTACCGATACATTCGATGAATTGATTGGCTGATTTTCTATTGGAGCTATGGGCCCATTAGCTTGCTTGGCCTGCGCCAACCGTTGCGCCTGTGGCTTATTCAACGCTGCCCCAGGCGCAGCTACCGGGGCTAAATGAGCTGACGAAACGACTGCGCCCACACCTGTGGTCGCTGGCATAAACGCCAGCATACGCAGCAAGGTCATGGTAAAGCCCGCATACTCATCCGGCGCAAGCTCAATTTCATTGCGCCCATGAATGGCAATTTGGTAATACAACTGAATTTCTTCCGCGCTAAAACGCTGTGCTAAATCCTGCAACGTCTCGCGCTCTGTTTCATCCTCCGCCATTGCCGCAGGCACAGTTTGAATCAACGCGATGCGATGCAGTAAAGTAGCCAAATCCTGCAAAGCCACGTCAAATGGCAGACTGCGGCTGGTCATATTATCCGCCACCGCCAACAAACCCACCCCATCGCGCGCCAGCAGCGCACGCAATAAATCATATAAATATTGTTGATCGATCGCGCCCAACATATTCCGCACAGTCTCCTCATCCACCTGCGAATCAGAATAGGCAATCGCCTGATCCAGCAAACTCAAGGCATCGCGCATACTGCCCTGTGCTGCGCGGGCAATCAGCGCGCACGCTGCGGATTCAAACGGAATATTTTCTTGACCCAGCACATACTGCAAATGCGTCAAAATCAGCGGCGCAGGCAGTTGCTTCAAATTAAATTGCAAACAGCGTGACAACACTGTCACAGGAATTTTTTGGGGATCAGTCGTGGCGAGAATAAATTTCACATGCGCGGGCGGCTCTTCCAACGTTTTCAACATGGCGTTGAAAGCCGCCTTCGACAACATATGCACTTCATCAATGATGTACACCTTGAAACGCCCGCTAGTCGGCAAATACAACGCGCCCTCCAACAACTCACGCATATTATCAACCTGCGTATTGGAAGCCGCGTCCAACTCAATCAAATCAACAAACCGCCCCGTATCAATCTCCATACACACGCTGCAAGTGCCGCACGGCTCGGCGGTAATGCCCATCACGCAATTAAGTGACTTGGCAAAAATCCGCGCGATAGTGGTCTTCCCCACCCCGCGCGTGCCGGTAAATAAATAAGCGTGATGCAGGCGATTCTGTGTCAGTGCATTGCTTAAAGCCCGCACCACATGCTCCTGCCCTGCCAGTTGAGAGAAGTTTTTAGGTCGCCACTTACGCGCTAAAACTGAGGTTGATGACAAGATTCAGCCTCCCTGTAAAGTAAATCTGAATCATCAACAAAGACCCGATCCGTCAAACAAACAGCTCCGCCAATGCAGGACCTGCTTTATTAATTCAAGACCTGCTTTGTTAATTTAAGCAAGGACAGCAAACCACTTAAGAAACACCTTGCTGCCACACAAATAAGGAGGCGAGCCTTACCCCCGGCACTTGCAGAAAATAGCTTTGGCTGCTTCCTTCCGGACCTGACCAGATGAACTATCCCGCAATGCGGGGAGACCCGCCAATTTAAAACAAAACCTTCCAAAAACAATTTCTAACCAACATAATCACACCAAAACCCAATCTTAAACAACCCCGACATAATAATGGAATCAGCCCGTAAAATCCATGTCAAGCCTGCGCGACTCCCATTGCTCAGCACCGCTAAATTTTATTTTTCTGACGCAATCTAACTCTAAAAAAGCTAACAACTCTACTTAAATCGGCATCCTATTCGCATGTCCGCCAAGTTATTCCTCATAAAATTTTCCTCACTTTTTTAATTCTCCCTCAAGCTTGCTGGACTTAAATTTGGTTATTTTTCTTCAAGGCTCTGTTTGTTTTTGCTATTAATTTGAGACCTCTCCGCTCATT
>JAKFXW010000136.1 GCA_021731185.1 Gallionellaceae bacterium | reverse complement strand
TAGCATGTCAGGGGGGGGGGGATGTCAAGTGCTAATAATTCCCAGCAAATGAATGTTACTTAAGGGCGGGGCGCGATGATGAAATCCATGCATGGGTAATCATGCTGCGCTTTGCCAACTGCGTGTAAAATCTGCCCGATGAAATACAATCCAACCGCCCCCTTTCCGATTTATCTGGACTTTGCCGCGACCACACCTGTTGATCCGCGTGTAGCAGCGGTGATGATTCCGTATCTCACCGAAAAATTTGGCAATCAGTCCAGCCCGCATTTATATGGCAAGGTCGCGGAGGAAGCGTGTGAGAATGCGCGATCTCAAGTGGCATCTCTAGTCAACGCAGACCCGAAAGAAATCGTGTGGACTTCGGGCGCGACTGAGTCAAATAATCTTGCACTAAAAGGTGTGACGCATTTTTCTCTTCATGATGGGTATCAAAACAAAGGACGGCATATTGTGACGGTGAAAACCGAGCACAAAGCGGTGCTGGATGTGGTGGGTGAATTGGAACGGCAAGGTTTTACTGCTACTTATTTAACGCCTCAAGCCAATGGCCTGCTGGACTTGAATGCATTTGAGGCTGCGTTGCGCCCTGATACCTTGTTGGCTTCTGTGATGTTGGTCAATAATGAAATTGGGGTGATTCAGGACATTGCCGCGCTCGGTGAAATTTGCCGCGCGCGCGGCATTTTGTTGCATGTGGATGCAGCACAAGCGACAGGCAAGGTGGCTATAGATTTAAGTCGAATGCCTGTCGATTTGATGTCTTTTTCGGCGCATAAAACATATGGCCCCAAGGGCATCGGCGCGCTGTATGTGCGGCGTAAACCGCGTGTCCGGCTGGAGGCACAGATGCATGGCGGCGGCCAGGAACGTGGAATGCGTTCTGGCACTTTGGCAACACATCAAATTGTCGGCATGGGTGCGGCTTTTCATCTGGCACAAACAGAAATGCACACGGAACTTGCGCGCATAAAAATGTTGCGTGATCGCTTGTGGCAGGGTTTGTCTGAAATCAATTCTTCTGGTATAAAAAACATTATTCTGAATGGCGATATGACGCAGCGCATACCGCATAATCTAAACATCAGTTTTGAGCGGGTAGAGGGTGAACAACTTACCAATGCACTCACCGAGATTGCTGTTTCCAGTGGGTCGGCCTGCACTACTGCCAGCTTGGAACCTTCTTATGTTTTACGCGCCTTAGGTAGGAGTGATGCACTGGCACGCAGCACGATTCGCTTCAGCCTGGGGCGCACGACCACGCAAGCAGAAATTGATTTCACAATCAACCTGGTCAAAGGTAAAATCAACCAATTACGAAGTTTAGCTTGATGGCATATCCATCCTAAATAATGAATTAAGGAAGCACTCCATGAGTTTTTTATCTCGATGCTGCACGCTTTGGCGCACCCTTTCCAACCGCTGGCTCTATCTCGCCGGAGCGGTGGTGATTGCCGCTTTATATGGCGCAGCACTGTATCTGCAATACATGCTGCGGCAGGAGCCGTGTCCCTTGTGCATGATTCAGCGTTTTATTTTTATCGCGATGTTTATTGTTTTTATCATTGCGGCCATACACAACCCAGTTTCCAAGGGCACAAAAATTTATGGCGGCATACTCGCAACACTGGCAATCGGCGGCGTAAGTGTGGCTGGCCGACATATCTGGATTCAACATTTACCCAAGGAAGAAGTCCCAGCCTGCGGCCCCGGACTGGAATTCATGGTGGGCAATTTTCCCTTGTCGGAAGTATTGCGGGAATTGCTGCACGGTTCGGGCGAGTGCGCCGAAAAAGGTTGGAGCATGCTTGGTCTAAACATTCCAGAATGGTCGTTGGTTTGGTATGTATTACTCGGCGCATGGGCAATACTAATCGCATTCAGGAAGCCGTCGTAATTCCAATTCCTGATAAAAACGATCACAGTGTTGGCTTCGTTTTCGGCTCCTGAGTGAAACAACTAGCCATCCCACTAAGCAACCAAAAGACGGTTGCAAAGTGGTTGGTTATAGCCGTACTCAAATGTACTGTCTTCGTCGCCTCATCCTTGCCGCCTTGTGCTCCTGTTTATCAGAAATTGGAATAACACCAGAGTAGAAGAAAATGACTATGTTATTAATTTCCATACCGACAAACCTCATGCGACAAATTTACTTGCCTGTGCTTGCACCGCTCCTATTCATCAGTTTTTCTGCCAGTTTTTCTACCAATCTGCACGCCCAGGAAAATCTCGGTAGCGGGCAGGTCTTTGACACTGCGCAACATAAAGTTCGCGCAGTCACTTTAATGAGTGGCTTGCAACACCCGTGGGCACTGGCTTTTTTGCCAGATGGTCGGTGGCTCATTACCGAACGTAAAGGCACAATGCGGCTGGTGGATGCGAGAAAACTCAAATCGCAATCTAACTCCAGCTTACCGCCCGTGCCGAAAACAGATGTGATTAAAGGCCTGCCCGCAGTGGCGGAACACGGCCAAGGTGGCTTGCTGGATGTCGCGCTACACCCCAAGTATGCTGAAAACGGCTGGATTTATTGGACCTATAACGCGGGCTCTTTTGGCAACTACGGTACTGAACTGGCACGCGGAAAATTAGCCGCCGACTCACCGCACATGCGCGATGTGCAAGTGTTATTTAGAATGAAACCAAAGTCCGCCGGGGGCGTACATTTTGGCTCACGCATTGTGTTTGATCGGCAGGGTTATCTCTATGTCACGCTGGGTGATCGCGGCGATAGCCCGTCGCGGAGTTTTGCACATGACGCGCAGCAACTGAATACGCACGCAGGCAAATCAATCCGACTGCTGGATGATGGTCGCATTCCGCCCGACAATCCCTACGCAAAAACGCCCACTGCCCTGCCCGAAATATTTACCTGGGGCAATCGCAATATGCAAGGTGCGGCGTTGCATCCAGTGACAGGTGAAATCTGGGCGCACGAACATGGACCACAGGGTGGCGATGAAATCAACATCTTGTCGGCAGGCGTAAACTACGGTTGGCCTGTCATCACCTATGGAGTAAATTACGTCTTCGGTACAAAAATTGGAGTGGGCACTGAGCATCCCGCCATGGCACAACCACTGCTGCATTGGACACCCTCCATTGCCCCATCTGGCATGGCATTCTATGCAGGTGATGCTTTTCCAAAATGGCGGGGAAATCTTTTTGTAGGAGCACTGGTTAAAGAATTGTTGGTACGGGTGACGCTGGATGGAAATAAAGTGGTCGCGCAGGAACGGATGTTTGAAGACAAGCTTGGGCGCATACGCGATGTGCGCGTAGGATCAGATGGGCTTATTTACTTGCTAACCGACGAAAATAATGGCAAGCTGATTCGGCTGGAACCCGTCTAAAAACCTTGATGTATTTGTACAGCAGTAGATATTTGTCACGGGAAACACAATGATTGCGCGACTGTTCACTCTCTGCGCTCTCTGGTGGCTCTGCACTATCCAGGGGCTAATTTTAAGCCCTTACTTAGCGTATTATTTCACTTTTTTAAATGATGCCTATTTGCTCAACGACAGGAATACGAATGAAATTCTCTTACATATTAACTGCACTGATCGTTATCGTTAATTGCGCTACCGCTCCAGCCATGGCACAAGTTTTTTACCCGCCAAAATCAACAGACTCTACGCCCGAACAAATTTTTAAAAACAATTGTGCTGTATGCCACGGTGACAACGGTGATGGCAACAGCCGCGCTAGTTCCAGCCTGATTCCCCCACCGCGTAATTTCACTACTGCGGGCGATTTGACCCGCGAAAAGATGATCTTCACTGTCACGCATGGCAAACCTGGCACCGCCATGACTTCATGGAGAACGCGCTTTACGCCTGCGCAAATTGAAGGCGTGGTGGACTATGTCCGTGGACGCTTTATGCAAACCGCCATTCAATCGCAATTAACTTTTGGCCGAATGGTGTATGGACATAACTGCCAATTGTGTCATGGCGATAAAGGGCAAGGCGTACTGGCAAAGGACTTGACCGTTGCGCCGCGCGACCTTGCCCTCGCTTTTGCAACTGGTGATTTAAACCATGCTCGATTGCATGAAATCATATCGCGAGGCATACCCCACACCGCCATGCCAGCTTTTTCTGGAAAAATACCGGAGGAACAAATCAATGCCGTAATAGATTTTCTGCGCGATGAATATAAGGCTATCACCCCACCCCCTAG
>JAKFXW010000159.1 GCA_021731185.1 Gallionellaceae bacterium | reverse complement strand
AAGAAGCGAACTTCCAAGGTTGGCTGTTTCATTTTGCAAGCGTACCAATTTTGGTTCGCTATAGCAAACCATTTGTTCAGTCTGACCGGTGAAGAATGAACAATTTAAGGGACAGCAAATCAATAGAGCAAATCAATAGCAAATCAATAGGGTCAGTCTCGATTAGCAAATCAATAGGGTCAGTCTCGATTGATTCTCAAGCAGTCACCACACCGCGCGCCCATTGATGAGCCAGGTCAACCAGCTTGCTCATCTCTGTCAACGACATGCTGACATAGGGCGTTTCTTCATAGCGCAGGATAACCGCAAATGGATTGAGCACGCTGAATTGGTCGGATGGGAATGGCATGGCATGGCTACTTGGTGTTGTTATCCAGCCTGTCGAGCAAAGCCAGTGCCTTTTTCGGATTGCCTTTCAGGGCAAGGGCGCGAAAGCGGACTTCTGCATCGTGCGCCGCCATCTCTTCCACTTCGCGCTCAATCCTGTCCTTCAATTCCGCTTCGGCGATCTTCAAATCGTAGCTCAGTTGCAGGTTCAGCCAGGATTGTGCATCCGTGCCGAAGTAGCGCGCCAGCCGCAGTGCGGTATCGGGCGTGATCGAACGGCGTTCCTTGACGATCTCGTGCAGCCGCGTGGCGGGTACGCGCAATGCCTGCGACAGTGCGTGGACGCTCATGCCCATAGGCACGATGTATTCTTCGCGCAAAATTTCTCCCGGATGTACCGGGCGCATTCCGTTCTTCACCATGCTGGTCTCCTAATAATCTATCTGGTCAGTGGTAATCGACGATCTCGACGTCGAATATGTCACCATTCTTAAACTTGAAACAGATGCGCCATTGGTCGTTCACCCGGATACTGTGTTGCCCTTTGCGATCACCCCGCAAGGCTTCCAGGCGATTGCCCGGTGGAGCACGAAGAAAATCCAGCGTGGCTGCGGCGTCCAGTTGCGTCAGCTTACGTTCGGCAACTGCCTGAATCGCACGGAAGCGTCGCGGATTTTTCCCTTCAAACAACGCTTGGGTATTCTTGCAGGTAAACGACTTAATCATGACGCTTAGAATATTACGCTATACGTTATATGTCAACAGTAAGAAATTATAGGTAGGGGAGCAATTAGTGACAGACCACCAATTTAATCAGCCAGGCTCAACACAAGGGGTGGGGTTCCCCCGAATTACCAATTGTCATGAAGCTCGCGACGCTCTTGCCTGTAGTTGGTAACTGCCAGGCGGATGCCATCGGGGTCGGTGAAGCAGGTTGCCAATAGTCCGGGGCGTATATGGGATAGCGTTTGCATCGGTTGCTGCTATGCCAGCCCCGCGAAGCTGGGCGGCTACGGCTACGACGTCTGCTGGTATATCGACACTAAGGCAGAGGCGGTGCAAAGGGCATCAAGGTTGGTCTGGATGCCAGATGGGCGGAACACATATCCAAAGTGGCGGAGTACAGTCAACTCTTTATATTGCGCAAAATTTTAGATGTATTTTGCGTGAAATAAATTATAATTTGCGGAGCGGCAATATCCTACTTCTTGTATCAAACTATCTTTCCAAACTATCCCATGCCCGCCATTTTTCATGCACTCTCCCGCGCCTTCCGCGACTTGTTTCAATTCAAGATATTGTGGATTGTGGTGTGGCCGATGTTGGCAGCGGGGCTGCTGTGGCTGGTGTTGAGCGTGGTGTTCTGGAATGTATTTTCAGAGTGGATTGCCAGTGGCCTCACTGCTATCGGCATTCAAACATGGATGGAAACGGTAGAACCGCGCTGGGTGGCAGACATTATCCAAATAATCGTGCATCTGATTTTATTCAGTCCGCTGGTGATGATGACGGCGTTATTGCTTACCGCTTTTTTCGTAATGCCCGCGCTGATTCGTCTGGTGGCCGAGCATGACTATCCGACACTGAAGCGCGAACGCGGCGGTAGCGTCATCGGTAATGTGGTTAATGCCGCGCTGGCAGTGAGCGTTTTTATTGCGATCTGGGTACTTACTTTGCCGCTGTGGTTAATCGGCATTGGTGCGCTGGCCCCGTTTATTGCTGCGGCTTATTTGAATCAGCGCATGTTTCGCTATGACGCTTTGGACGAACATGCCAGCCATGCGGAAATGCTGTATTTATTTTCTCTGCATCAATCGTCATGGTGGGGACTGGGGCTGTTGACAGGCTTGCTGAATTTTGTGCCGCTGTTAAATTTATTCGCGCCAGTGTTAACAGGTCTGGCTTTTATTCACTTTGGTCTGGCGCGCTTAACCGCGCTGCGACAGTCCCCTAACCTGCCTATTTAATCGCACAATGCGCTAGCCCGCGCTTTTCCAAATACTGCTGATGATATTCTTCGGCGGAGTAATACGTGGTGGCGGGGACGATGCTGGTGGCGATGGGTCTAGCGTATTGACCATTATTTTGCTGCTGCGCTTTCGACTGCAATGCGGCTATTTCCTGTTGTGGTGAATGATAAAAAATCGCCGAGCGATATTGTGTGCCGACATCCGGCCCTTGCCGATTAAGCTGCGTAGGGTCGTGGCATTGCCAGAACACTTCCAATAATTGCGTGTAACTCACCTGTGCTGGATCAAAAATAATTTGTACTGCCTCGGCATGATTGGTGTCACCTGTGCACACTTCTTGATAAGTGGGTTGATCGGTATCACCGCCAATGTAGCCTACTGAGGTATCCAGCACGCCGGGGATTTGGCGAAAGGTGGCTTCGACCCCCCAAAAACACCCTGCTGCAAAAGTGGCTTGTTCCATGATTTTCTCCTCAAGTCGACGCAATGAAGTTGTTGGTACAATCTCGTATGGGCACCTCTAAAAATTCAGAGTTCGCTTAAATGCCCCACAAGGGGACACCGATCCGCTACGAGCAAAAGCGGCTCGTGCGGAATCGTCAGCAAGGCGTGAAGATAATTTAGCAGCGCAGCATATGCGTTATATGTAAGCCAGAAATTATTTTCACAACACAGCAGTTAAAATGAAATCTGGATTTTTAGAAATGCCCACCATATGAATACTCACCTTTTACACCCCATCGGCCTCAAAACACAAGAAATTCATTTTAAGATTTTGCCTCCTCTGGCTTTATATATTCACATTCCCTGGTGCGTAAGCAAATGTCCTTATTGCGATTTTAATTCACATGAAGCAAAAGGCGCATCACAAGAATCGGAATACATCGCGGCTTTGATACGCGATTTAGAATTGGCGTTGCCTTTGGTGTGGGGACGCAAAGTGCATTCCATTTTTATTGGCGGCGGCACACCCAGTTTATTTTCCGGGCAGGCCATAGAAAAAATTCTCAGTGCCGTAAGAATGCTACTGCCGTTAGATATCAATGCTGAGATCACCATGGAGGCGAATCCGGGCACTGTGGAAGCGGAAAAGTTTGCGCGCTTCCGCGCTGCAGGAGTGAATCGTTTATCGCTCGGCATACAGAGTTTTAATGACGCGCATTTGAAATCGTTGGGACGCATTCATGGAGCAGATGAAGCGCGCCGTGCCGTGCAAATCGCGCAGCAACATTTTGAAAATATCAACCTGGACATCATGTACGGCTTGCCGCAACAAACGCTGGCCGAGGCGGAGCAAGACATGCAAACGGCACTGGAATTTGCACCGCAACATTTATCCGCCTATCACCTGACGTTAGAACCCAACACGCTTTTTCACCGCTACCCGCCCGCCTTGCCGGACGACGATACCAGCTACGCCATGCAACAGGCCATTCAAAAATTATTGGCAGATAACGGTTATCAGCATTACGAAACATCGGCCTTTGCCCAGCCCAAAAAACAATCGCGACACAATTTAAATTATTGGCAGTTTGGCGATTATCTGGGCATAGGCGCAGGCGCACACAGCAAGATTAGTTTTCGGGATAAGGTTTTGCGTCAGGTGCGCTACAAGCAGCCGCAAAATTATTTGCAGCAAGTGGCACTCGATGCGCCTGTACAAACTGAACATAGGGTGGAGCGCGATGGATTGCCGTTTGAATTTATGATGAACGCGCTGCGCTTAAATCAAGGATTTGATTCGACGTTATTTGCCGAGCGCACCAGCTTGCCGCTGCTAATGATACGGCGTGAATTGGAACAGGCTGAAAAGAGCGGACTGTTACAACGTGATTTACAGCGCATTGCGCCCAGCGAATTGGGGCAACGATTTTTGAATGATCTGGTGCAGATTTTTTTACGTGAATAGGTGGGAATAACAC
>JAKFXW010000099.1 GCA_021731185.1 Gallionellaceae bacterium | reverse complement strand
AAATTTAGAGTTGACATTTATACCTCTCCTCATAGGGATTGCTTCATCACTGCTGTAGCAATCGTTAACATGCTTAATGGGGGGGCACTCTAAATCAGAAAACATTATTACTTCAATCACAAGCTGACAAGAGGTTGTAGATTTGCGATGAACGGCATTTTGTGTTTTTTCAAATTTAGATTTTTTATGGCACTCTGATCGACATGACACCCCAAGACATGACACTTGCCTGTGCATTACCTCAAATTAAATGCCGGGGTTCATGGGTTACTACGTAAAACCATTTTAAAATCAATCTGTTAAGATGGCGATGCCGCATGTTAGCCCAAGGTTGTTTGAACTGAGGTCATTTTTTGTACCACGAGGAGAGAGAGTTAACATTCTCAACCACTCGTAAAAGGAGACAAAAAAATGGCAGCAACCAGTAAACGATTCAAGGCAGAACGAATCGTCAATCCACTACGCGAGATTGATATCATGACTGCCAATGGCAAGACCAGAAGCCTGCAAGCAGGCTGGGATGAGCGACAAGAGCTACTGCCGCTGGCACAAGATATGCGGCGGACGCAAAGTCGATCAAGCACGGAAATTCAAAGAAGTGGAAGCCGAGAACGCCAGCCTTAAAAAGCGGGGGGCCGAGCTCTCCTTGCGTGAAGCCATGCTCAAGGAGGTCGTGCGGGGAAACTATTAAGCCCTGATGAAACAACTAGCCATTCAGCTAAGCCGATAAACAACATCGGCAAGCCGCTGGTTATGCCAGACGCAAGTTGGCAGCAAAGATGTTAATGGATAAGTATCACGCATCCAAGCGTAAAGCCTGTGCACTGGTGGGGCTATCCAGAACGGCTTGGCGATATCAGCCAATGGCACGGGATGATGAATCCCCGTTTCGTGCCGAGATCATTCGATTAGCCTGTACCTATGGCCGTTACGGATATCGCATGATTACCGGATTGATGCGCAATGCAGGCTGGCAACTGGCCACGCAAGAACGGGTCAGGCGCATCTGGCAAGAAGAAGGGTTAAAAGTGCCGGACAAACAGCATCCACGTGGTCGTCTGTGGTTGAACGATGGGAGCTGCCTTCGGTTACGACCCGAGTACCGCAACCACGTGTGGAGTGATGACTTCGTGTTGGTACGGGATGTTTATGGCCGAAAGATCCGCAGTGACAACGGGCCGGAGTTCATCGCCAATCGGCTGCGTGATTGGTTAGCGCACAGCGGTGTAAAGACAGAGAAAACCCCATCCAATGTCTCTGCATATAACGATAGATTGTCGGCTGGACCTCGGCTACCACTATCTTTCAGAACTTGCGCTGCATGGTTTATCCCGGCAACCAGCTGTTCTGTATAGGCCTTCACACAAACAGGAGTAAATGCCTCAAATGTTCGTTTCTCTTCCGCGATTCTTTCTTGCTCAGACAACTTTACAGCCGCGATTTACCCAAAGCCAATAAAATAGACAATGACCTGCCAATTTTTGCATTACTGCGCTTCAGTAAATTAATTATTTTTTCAAAGTGGAATTATCCAACGATTACTCCTGCCCCCTGGACTTAGGCCGCTTACCCACCTTCACCTGCACCACCACTTCCTTTTCGTTACGCAGTAATTTGAGCTCTGAAATTCTACCTGGCGGAATACTGGAAATGATTTCCAGCATGGCATTAGAATCGGCCAGTAATTTATCATCGACCGATACCAGAATATCCCCTGGCTTCACGCCAGCTTTATTTGCAGGGCCGTTACGCATCACTTCTGAAATCAACACGCCCTTTGTTTCTCCCAACTTGAATGATTCAGCTAACTCTGGAGTCAAGTCTTGCGCCGCCACACCTATCCAACCACGCGTGACTGAGCCATGCTGAATAATCTGCTCCATCACCTTCTTCGCCGTGCTGACCGGAATGGCAAAACCAATACCCAGAGAGCCGCCATTCGGCGAGTAAATCGCGCTATTAATACCCAGCAGATTTCCATTTGCATCCACCAGCGCGCCACCTGAATTGCCAGGATTAATTGCCGCATCAGTCTGAATAAAATTCTCAAACGTATTTAGCCCTAGATGGCTGCGCTTGAGTGCGCTGATGATGCCCATGGTCACGGTCTGCCCCACGCCAAATGGGTTGCCTATAGCCAGCACAATGTCGCCCACCCGCGCCTGATCTGACTGTCCAAAGGTGATAATGGGAATGCCGTCAGGCAAATTAATTCTAATGACAGCCAAATCAGTCTCGGGATCAGAACCAACCACAGTCGCCTTGGCTTTGCGACCATCCGCCAGTGCGACCTCGATTTGGTCAGCGGCTTCCACCACATGATGATTGGTGAGTATGTAACCATCTTGACTGATGATAACGCCAGAACCAAGATTAGAACCACGCCTCGGGGCATCCTCAAATTCATCGCCAAAGAAAAATCGGAAGCGCGGGTCTTCCATAAAAGGGCTTGGCAGTCGTTTAATTTCCTGGGAAGTAAAAATATTCACCACTGCTGGCATTACTTTTTTTGCCGCCATGCTAAATCCCGTAGTAGTCGGCTGTGCATCAGTACTTCTAGTCGGGCTTTCCTGCAAAGTGATTACACCTGTTCGCGCAGCACCAGACAGCAAGTCGGGCTTGAGCGTATTGATAACAAAGAACAGTGCCAACCCGATGGTGGTAACTTGTGCAAATAATAACCAGAATTTACGCATGATATGATTGCTTTGTGAGTTTTCGTTGTTGAATAAAATGGATCGTCAAGGTGCAACTATGCTGCTAAAAGATTTGCGCGATTATATAGCAAGCCTGCTGCAAACAGAACGTTTTCGCGACTACTGTCCTAATGGTTTGCAAGTGGAAGGCCGTGCGAAAATTCAGCGCATCGCTACGGGTGTAACGGCTTCACAACACCTTTTACAAACTGCTACTGAATGGGGGGCAGATGCCATACTGGTACATCATGGCTATTTTTGGCGTAACGAAGATGCCGCTGTCACGGGCATCAAAAAGCAACGTATTGCACACTTGCTGAAGCACGATATCAGCTTGCTGGCTTACCACTTGCCGCTGGATGCACATGCGGAATTAGGCAACAACACGCAGCTTGGACAACGCCTGGGATTCGTAGAGCAAGGTCGCTTTGGTGAGCAGGACATCGCCTGTTTTGGCACATTGAAAAAATTGCAAACACTAACCGAACTATCCGCCAGCATCGCGCAACATTTGCAGCGCACGCCTCAAATAATAGGCGCGAATGAAAACCCGAATGAGCAAAATATCCAGCGTATTGCCTGGTGTACGGGTGCGGCACAAAATTATTTTGAAGCTGCCGTAGCACTCGGAGTAGATGCATTTTTAACCGGGGAAATCTCAGAACAAAACGTACATGTCGCACGCGAAACAGGCGTGGCTTTTATTGCTGCCGGGCATCACGCTACTGAGCGTTACGGCATACAGGCACTCGGCCAGCATCTGGCCGAACACTGCGCGCTGGAACATCAGTTTTTTGATATAGATAATCCGGTATAAAAAATAATGAGGATAGCCCGAAATCAAAATACGTAAATTAGACTGTGACGCACCCTATGCACGATGATGCACGATGCATAACTGCACAGTAGTCCTGGGGAACACGGTTTCAATGGCTTCCGGAAAGCCCTTCAGCCCGTCCACGCAGCGATGAAGATGTCCGACACACCACGATTCTTCAGTTCGGTAACCACCCGCAGCCATAATCAGCCACTGGCTGGTGTTAACCAGCGGCTTATGTCACCGTCTTTTGGTGACTTAGCCGAATGGCTATGCAGAGCTGTTTGCCAATCTAGTGGAATGGTTATAACCAACGACTTGCCCAGCGTTAACCAGCGGCTTATGTCACCGTCATTTTGGTGACTTAGCCGAATGGCTATGCAAAGCCGTTTGACAACCAAGTGGAATGGCTAGTAGTTTCATCAGAACTTCGCGCCTTCAGTCTGGGAGATCCCGATACCCAGTAGCTCCTTCTCTCCATCCAGCTTGATGTCCAAGGCTAGGTACACGGCCTTGGTGAGTTGCTTCAGCAAGCCGTACTCGCCAATCAGGTCTTCTGGTCTCTGGTAGCCAGCCAGTAGTTAGTCGATTAAACCCGACGATGGGGCTTGCTTTGTTGCGGTCATGTTTACTCCTTTTTGAAGTTAGGCAGTTTCCTGCCAAATGACCGGATCAGTCCAGTCGATTTTAAAGTTAGGTATTACATGGAGTAT
>JAKFXW010000098.1 GCA_021731185.1 Gallionellaceae bacterium | reverse complement strand
GGTAACAGCAGGGTGGGTGGGAGACATAAATAATCGATACTTAAAAGGCCGACGTATTTTAGCTGAAAATAAGCGCACTCGTAGGTCAAAAGAGGGCGATGTTATTAAAAGTATCCGTGTGGTTATAGGGCAATTCACTTCAAAGCAAATGAAGGAAGGTTATGCCAATAAATTTTTGATTACTAAAGGTATTTACAAAACGGACGCAAAAAAGGCATCAAGTCGCGTAGAGAAGATAAGCGTTTGGTAACGGGGGAAGTGGGGTGCTGATGATTGTTCCATTATGAACGACTCAAACATAGAACTTATGAAAGCTCTGAGTAGATAGCCAAGATTATAGGGGCAAGTGATGGTCAAAGGTATTGAATGGCCACAGGCTCATAAAACTTTTTTCGGGTTCATTAAATTATTCGGATCTAACATCTGCTTAATGTTGTTCATCAACTCTATCTCCAGCGCACTTTTGTAGTGGCGTATTTCATTCCGCTTTAATTGACCCAAGCCATGTTCGGCACTAATGCTGCCTCCTAAGCTATGTACGATGTCATATATCAACTGATTAACCTGAGCACTTTGTGCGATGAATACATTGTTCTTTGTCGCGTCAGGTAATGAGGGGTTGTAGTGAATATTGCCATCACCGATATGTCCAAAAATAACGATACGCACATCAGGATATTGCTGCATCAGCGCGGCATTCGCCAGGCTGATAAATTCCGCGACGCGACTGATCGGTACGGATACATCATGTTTAATACTGATGCCTTCAATTTTCTGCGCCTCGCTGATATGTTTGCGTAGCTTCCACCAAGCCGCTGCTTGATGCGTGTCCGGCGCAATAAAAAATTCCAGCACTCCATCGCCAAAAGTATTCAGGGCATCACGCAAAGATTGCTCCAGTGGAATTGGTAGGACATCAGCTAGATCGATCAATACTTGCCACTCATATTTTGTAGTAAATGGTTCATGCGTGTCCGGGATGTGCCGCAAAACCAAATTCAAGCACGAGCGCGAGATGATTTCAAACGCGCTTAATCGATCGCCACAGGTCGCGCGCAAATGCGCCAGTAAATTTACCGCCGTTGTGGCATCGCGTACGGCGACTATGGCCGTTGTCTGTGCTTGCAGGCGCGGGAAAAGTTTAAGCACCGCTGTCGTGATAATGCCCAGTGTTCCTTCCGCACCGATGAATAAATGTTTTAAGTCGTAGCCGGTATTATCTTTACGCAGGCTACGCAAGCCATTCCAGATGCGCCCGTCCGGCAGTACCACTTCCAGTCCCAGCACTAAATCGCGCATCATGCCGTAACGCAGCACATTTACACCGCCCGCATTGGTGGAAAGATTGCCGCCAATTTCGCACTCCGCAGCAATCGCAGATAATCCAAGAGGAAAATATCGGTTCACTTGCTCCGCCGCCAGCTTGGCCTGTTGCAAAGTACACCCTGCTTCCACAGTCATGGTGTAGTTGATCTCATCTATATTACACACGCGATTCATGCGCGATAAATTCAGTACAATTTGCTCGCCCATCTGGTCGCTTGCAGCAAGCGGCACAGATCCACCGCACATACCCGTGTTGCCACCTTGCGGAATGATGGCTATGCCCTGTGCGACACATAAGCTCACCACTTGGGCTACTTGTTGTGTGGTGGTGGGAAACACCACCGCCAGAGCCTGTCCGCTATAGCGTCCGCGCCTGTCCTGATAATGCACCGATGCATCCTGGTCTGTGAGGATGCCATGCTCACCTACAATTTTTTGGAGCTGTGCAAGGATTGTTGCGGGATTGTTGTGGGCAGTCATAGCGATTACTTTCTTCTATAAACGACGCAGTCAGATTAGAAGTCTAAAGGATCAATGTCCAGTGACCAACGAATTTTTTGTGCGGGTAATGTTTCCAGCAAGGGTCGCCAGTCGTGCAAAAAATGTTGCAAAGCTTTGCGTGTATCGCTTTGCATTAATAGTTGCAGTCGCACATGATTAGCGCGACGCGACAACGCAGCGGGCACCACACCATATATTTCCACACCCTGTGCTAACGGCATGGCAGCGGTGCGCGCTTGCTGCATAAATGCTTGGGTAGCCGATTCCTGTTTGCCTTCGGCACGCAGCATCACTTGATAAACAAAGGGGGGGAAGCCTGCCATTTGTCGTTCGGCTAAAAGCGTTTGCGCCCAGGAGTCATAATTATGGTCGTGCAAAGCGCGATATAACGGATGATCTAGGAAGGCGGTTTGCACCAGAACCTGGCCTGGTTTTTCGGCGCGCCCGGCTCGTCCCGCCACTTGCACCAGTTGCGCGAATAATTTTTCTGAGGCGCGAAAGTCCCCGCTATACAACGCGCTATCGGGATTGAGTACACCGACAAAGGTTAAATTCGGAAAATCATGACCTTTCGCCAACATCTGGGTACCGACCAGAATATCAATCTCAGCATTTTGAATTTTCTGCCACATCGCCACCCACGATCCTTTGTTGCGCGTGCTGTCTTTATCCACGCGCGCAATGCGAGCCTCGGGAAAGTGAGCTTGCAGCGCGCTGGCCACCCGTTGCGTACCTATGCCTATTGGTTGTAAATCGACATTGCCACAGGAAGGACAGGCGTGCGGTACAATTTTTTGATACCCACAATGATGACAACGCAAGCGCCCATCCTGCATGTGCAGCACCAATTTTCCGGCGCAATTGGGGCAGCCGGACAGCCAATTACACGCAGTACACATCAACACGGGCGCATATCCGCGCCGATTGATAAATATCAAACTCTGCTCGCCACGTTGCAAACGCTCGCCCAGCGCGGCAAGCAGCGGTTCACTGATGCCGTGCGGCATGGTTGTGTTGCTGATGTTGATGCAGCGAATTTCCGGCAAGCGTGCTTGGGATGAGGCGCGCTGTTGCAAACGCAATAATTGATAACGGCCATTTTTCGCGTTGTAATAACTTTCCAGCGTGGGTGTAGCCGAGCCCAGCACTATCGGTACGGCACGCTGGCTGGCGCGAAAGATCGCAACATCGCGCGCCGAATAGCGCAAGCCATCCTGCTGCTTGAACGAGGTGTCATGCTCTTCATCCACGATCAGCAAAGCCAGTTGTGGCAGCGGCGCGAACACTGCGAGACGTGTACCGAGTACGATACGCGCGCGTCCCGACTGCGCTTCCAGCCAATTTTGCGTGCGCTGGTTATCGTTCAAGCCGCTGTGCAAACTGGTGATCGCGACATTCGGCAAGCGCTGGCGAAAATAGTTTTCCAGTTGCGGCGTCAAATTGATTTCTGGCACCAGCAGTAACACTTGCCCACCTTGCTGCAAAAAATGGTGCATCAGATGCACATAAACCTCGGTCTTGCCGCTACCCGTCACACCGTGTAGCAAATGGCAGGCATACCCTTGGATTTTCTTGATCGCGTCCACCGCGTGTTGTTGTTCGGCAGTGAGCGTATGGTTGCTCTGTATGAACGGCGTGCTGGCTGGCGACTCGACCGTTTCATGGGCGCATAGCTCCACCCAACCTGCTTGCAGCAATGCTTTGAGCGCGGCAGACGCGCTGTCGGATAATGCACGCAGTTGCGTGACGTTTAAATGACTGGCTTGTAACGCGCTGAGTATGCGTCGTTGCACAATTTTGCGTTTAGGGAAGGTTTCCAAATCCAATGCCTGACCACTGGCACTCAAGGTATAGCGCAGCACCTGTCCTGTAATATTTTTAGGTGGCACAAAAGGATCGCTGGCACGCAGTCGCACAGGCAGGGCAGATAGCACAGTTGCGCCCAGTGGATGGTGATAATAATCGCTACAAAATTTCAGCAACGCCAGTACATCGGCAGTCAGCGGCAGGATTTCATCCAACACCTGCAAAATAGGCTTGATGCGGCTGGCGGCCAGAGCTGAGTTCATCGCGCATTCCATGACCACCCCCACCATTTGCTTGCGACCAAACGGGACAAGCACACGCTGACCCACAACCACCGAGAGATCGGGTGGTACAGCGTAATCAAATAATGTAGCCAATGGAACATCCAGCGCGACACGGATGACTGGCATTTAGATGACTGACATTTAAGGGTTTCCTTCTTCAGTAGTGATCTCAGAATTCAGGCAAGCAACCTAAGGAAGCACTGATTTAATCCTCCATGAGCCGCGTTGCAGACCAAATTGTGATGATCGCAAGGCGCATCCCGAAGGCCAGGGGTCATTCTCCCTGGCGAGGGGTGCAACACAGCGAGCGCG
>JAKFXW010000189.1 GCA_021731185.1 Gallionellaceae bacterium | reverse complement strand
ACAGGACTTATGGTGTTGGTGCTCAATTTGATTTTGACCGACAATTTGCTATTCGCGCTGGCTATGATGCATATAAGATTGGCGACGCTGTTAAAGAAGACGAGACCGTAATGAGCATTGGTGCTTTATTTACGTTCTAAACTAAATTTTAAATAAGTAAATAAAAAAGCCGGATTCGTTCCGGCTTTTTTATTGTTCTGTTTATTGTTCTGGAACAGGGGACAAAGACGCGATCAGTGATCAGTGTACTTAGTCTTACTGTGTCACAAAGCGATCAAGGGATGCAGTGCAAGGCAAAATCTGGCGAAAAAGCGGAGTTTACATTTAGTAAATGAGCATTTTGAGCCAGATTTTAACACCGCAATGCGCCCTTCAGCGTTTTGTGACACCGTAAGATTAGGAATTAGTGTTAAATCTTAAAGACAAGTCAATCGCCTGAATATCCTTAGTCAATCCGCCAATAGAAATGCGATTCACGCCTGTTTCAGCAATCGCCCGCACGTTGTTCAAGGTCACTCCACCTGAGGCTTCCAGTTCGGCGCGCCCGGCAGTGAACTGCACCGCTTCGCGTAGTTCGGCCAGATTAAAGTTATCCAGCAAAATCAATTTTGCGCCCGCATCCAAAGCTTCTTGTAGTTCATTTATATTTTCCACTTCAATCTGAATACTCGCGCCCGCAGGGGTCAGTTGAAAGGCCTGACTTAAAGCTTGACGTATGCCGCCCGCTGCACCCGTAAAGGGTACGCCGGTGGGTTCCCCGCTGCTGTGCAGCGACCCTCCCGCCGCCATAATGTGATTTTCTTTAATCAGCACACCATCAAATAAGCCCATGCGCTGGTTGAATCCGCCGCCCATCGTGACCGCATATTTTTGCGCGATACGTAGCCCCGGTAAAGTCTTGCGTGTATCCATAATTTTTACAGCAGTGCCGCGCACAGCATCGACATAGCATCGCGTTTGTGTGGCTGTGGCGGAAAGTGTTTGCAAAAAATTTAAGGCGGCGCGCTCCGCTGTCAGCATTGCCCGCGCATTGCCGCGTATTTCACATAGCGTTTGCCTGGCGGAAATCGCATCGCCGTCATGGGCGAACCATTCAATTACGCAATACTCATCCAGCGATTTGAAGCAGGTGTCAAACCACTCCGCGCCGCACAACACCGCATCTTGTCGCGTGATGACGGTGGCATGACCTGGTATATGTTCGGGGATGAGTTGCGCGGTGAGATCACCACCCTGCATATCTTCACTGAGCGCGGCAGCCACGTTGGCGCGAATATGCGGGGAGAAATCAGACGATTGAGACATCATTACAGCCAGTAGTCAGTAATATACTTTTCGCCCTTGTCGCAGAAAAAAGTCACGACATTGTCCAACTTATGTCGATCACGCAAGGCGCGTGCGGCGATGAGATGCGCGCCGGACGAGGGTCCGACAAATACGCCATGCTCGCGCGCCAGTCGGCGCATTTCCAAGATAGCGGCATCCGATTCGACCGTGACAACTTCATCCATCAAATCACGATGGCGTTGAATAATGCCAGGGATAAATCCATCGGCGATGCCTTCGATTAAATGCTTGGCGATTTCGCCGCAGAGTATGGTGCAGGATTCGCTCGGCTCCAGCCCGACCACTTTGCACGACGGGTTAGCTGTTTTGAAGGCCTGCCCTACGCCGATGATGGTGCCGCCAGTGCCGATGCCGCAGACTACGGCTTGTGGCAAAACGCCCTTAGGCAACTGCGATAAAATTTCCGGCCCCAACCACTCGCGGTTTTCATCTACATTCCATTCATTGTCGAATTGCTGCGGCGCAAAATAGCCCGGCAAACTTCCCATACGGCGTGCTTCTGCCAAGGCATCGGTCACATGAAAATCACCCATGATATGCACCTCGGCTCCATAGGCGCGCGAAATTGCAGTACGCTCACGGCTCAGCCCATCCGGCATCAATACCAGCATTTTGTAACCTTTGACGGCGGCCACCATGCTCATCGCGTTGCCCGTATTACCGCTGCTGGCCTCGACGATGGTGTCGCCGGGCTTGAGCAGGCCTTCATGTTCGGCGCGCTCGATCATGTATTTGGCAATGCGCGCTTTGATTGATCCCGAGGGATTCAAAAATTCCAGTTTGACCCAGATACCGTCGATTTGAATGAGAGGGGTGTCGCCAATTGCATCAAGTATAGTAGTCATCATGCTGCCCAAAAATGAGTGTTAATAAATTAAGTTAATAAAAGCTATTGATGCTCTGCTGCCAGACTGCGTAAATAATCGACAAAATCGGGATCTTCTCCGTGTAGTAGCGCGGGCAGTGTGGCACGAAAATCTTCGCGTTGACACCACTCGTGCATGTAATCCTCCCACGAACGCCAACGACGTTGCTGCTTGGAGGTCATGTGCCGTTCATAGAGCAATAAGTAAGCGCGCTCGAACAGGGAAATAAGCATATTAAAAATAATGAGCATGCGTTCGCGTTGTTCTTCGGAAAGTTGCGGGGTTTTTTCATTTGAGAATAACCGTAAATCAGGATTGTCCAGCGTTACTTTTAGAAAATCCTGATAGTTATCCGACAGCAGTTGATACACTGCATCCTCTTCGTTATTACGCTCTTTATGTTGTTCGTAGAGAAACACAATGATCGCCAAGGGCAAACCAATCACGGTCACAATGTAACTCCACATTTCCCAAGTCTCAAATGACATGGCCGAATACCTTTGTTAAATAATTGCAATGATCCAACAGTTACAAGGTAACCTGCGCTGTATAGGTGGTCAATAGGTACTTGAATTTTTTTATATTGGCACAACATTCCAAGTCAGGAATTACAAGCTAGGAATTAAATTTAAGGAGTCATCATGCGTATAGATAAATTCACCACCAAATTACAGCAAGCATTGGGCGACGCTCAAAGCTTGGCTGTGGGCAATGATAACCAATTCATAGAGCCGCAGCATTTGTTGCTGGCCTTGCTGAACGATGTAGACAGTGGTGCTGCGGCACTGCTGGCACGAGCAGGTGGAAATGTTCCGCTTTTGAAAGAGGCGTTGACGCAAAGCGTAGAACGCATACCCAAGGTAGAAGGGCACAATGGCGAAGTGCAGGTAGGGCGTGATCTGGCTAATTTATTTAATGTAACTGATAAGCACGCGCAAAAACATGGCGATCAATTTATTGCATCAGAAATGTTTTTACTGGCGCTGACCGAGGATAAGGGCGAATGCGGCAGATTATTAAAACAACACGGCATCACCCGTGCGCCGCTGGAACAGGCGATTAACATGGTGCGCGGCGGGCAAAATGTGGGTAGTGCGGAAGCAGAAGGGCAACGCGAATCACTGAAAAAATATACGCTGGATTTAACCGAGCGTGCGCGCATGGGTAAGCTCGATCCGGTTATTGGGCGCGATGATGAAATCCGCCGCGCGATTCAAGTATTGCAACGCCGCACTAAAAATAATCCGGTGTTGATCGGCGAGCCGGGCGTAGGTAAAACTGCGATAGTTGAGGGTTTAGCGCAGCGCATTGTGAATGAGGAAGTGCCGGAATCGCTCAAGGGAAAAAAAGTGTTGTCGCTGGATATGGCGGCGTTATTGGCGGGAGCAAAGTATCGTGGTGAATTTGAAGAACGCCTGAAATCAGTGCTGAAAGAAATTGCGTTGGAAGAAGGTAACATAATTGTTTTTATTGATGAGCTGCACACCATGGTAGGAGCAGGTAAAGCTGAAGGTGCGATGGATGCTGGCAATATGCTCAAGCCTGCATTGGCTCGCGGTGAGTTGCATTGCATCGGCGCGACCACGCTGGATGAGTATCGAAAATATATTGAAAAAGATGGCGCGTTGGAACGCCGCTTTCAGAAAGTATTAGTGGATGAACCGAGCGTGGAATCTACCATCGCTATTCTGCGCGGCTTGCGGGAAAGATATGAACTGCATCACGGTGTGGACATTACCGACCCAGCCATCGTTGCGGCAGCCGAACTCTCACACCGCTACATTACGGATCGTTTTTTACCGGACAAGGCGATTGATCTAATCGACGAAGCTGCCGCGCGGGTCAAGATGGAAATTGACTCCAAGCCAGAGGTGATGGATAAACTGGATCGCCGTTTGATTCAACTTCAGATCGAGCGCGAAGCGATAAAAAAAGAAAAGGACGAGGCTTCGCAAAAGCGTTTGGGTTTGATCGAAAATGAAATAAAGAGATTGCAACGCGAGTATGCCGATCTGGAAGAGATATGGAAGGCAGAGAAGGGCGCAGCACAAGGCACAGCACACCTGAAAGAGGACTGTC
>JAKFXW010000230.1 GCA_021731185.1 Gallionellaceae bacterium | reverse complement strand
GCTGTGATCCGCATTCAGCGCATGACGCACGTTCGCGGACAAACTGCTATTGTTATAGCCGTCCTTATCCGGATTGACATTGGGAGCCAGCTGCGGGTTAATGGCAGATACCCCGGCGGTCTGATAACGAGAAGCCTGAATATTAAATTGCGTATCATTTATTTGGCCGCCGTAGCCCGCCGATATGCGCCGCGATTTGAGCGATCCCGCTCCAACGCTGGCAGAAAAAGCAGGTTCACCGCGACCACGCTTGGTGAAAATTTGAATCACGCCGCCGATCGCTTCGGAGCCATACACGCTGCTGACGTTGCCGCGCACGATCTCAATGCGTTCGATTTGATCCAGCATGAGTTGGTCGATGGCGGTAGCACCCGTGGTTGCGGAGTTGATACGCACCCCGTCTAGCAGAATCAACACATGGCTGGAATTGGTGCCGCGCATAAACAAGCTGGCTTGTTGGCCGATGCCGCCGGATTGATAAAACTCTACACCCGCCACAGTTTTAAGTAGCGAGGGCACATCCACCGCTTGTGAATCTTGAATGTCTTGCTGATTAATCACTGTGGCATGGGACAGGGTTTGTTTTAATGGCTGCCCAATCCGCGTACCCGTGACGATAAAAATTTTCATAGGAACAGCCAATTCATTGTCCCCTTGTGGGGCGGTATCGACTTCTGACGCAGGAGCAGATTCCGTTTGGGCATGGGCTAAAGAGATAGCCGCACATAGTGTGAAGGCAAGTAACAGCAGACGTGATTTATTTTGCAGCATTTTAATTTTCCTGAGTGAATTCCAAGGTTCCCCGTTGGAAATTTATTATTCAGGAAATGTGCGGAACAGCAGGAGACGGGCATATTGCAAATTTACCCTTAAATCACCATGCACCCGCAAGGGGTACGCCGTGGTTGTAATGGGCTAATAACAAAGTCAGGCAATTTGCTACTCAATAAATTGAGTGCAAAGTTGACACAGCCCAAACAACACACCATGCGCCACCCGCAGCATTTCCCGGCCTGATGAATGCCTGCCTACGTAATGCAAAACCCTACTCAATGCAAAACATAGTCAAGATTCATTCACTCAAGGCCGGTATCCGGGCTCGCAGGGGTGGTCAATATTCAGACCAGACGCATCGTCTTCCCATGATGACTCACAGTGACTTGTTGATACGTCCATACCTGCTTACCGTTGCGGGGGCAGCACAGGCTTGTGGAGCAAACTCCAGCACCTGTTTCCCGTTTAACCAGACATACATGATCTGGCACCTTAAGCGGCGCACATTGTAGCAGATAGAAAATGGTTGGCAGAAGGGTGCTGACACAGAAGGCTACCGCGCTTGACAGCCCCCCCCCCCTGACATGCTACGGTGCAGTCCAGTCCGGTGTCAGCAGCGTGACCACGCAGCGTCAAAAAAGGGGGCAACACCATGCACAGCAATGCGGCAAATAAGCAGCGTTTCAGCTATGCTGCACGCTTCGGGCGGGGCGGATCACTTGCCCGGCACATGGTGAAATTACTCATGGCAACCTTGATGATATTTGGGATGGCGGCGCAGGTGCAAGCTGAAGGGTCTGTTAACCCTACCACCGAAAAAACAGGGTATTGGGCTCTTTATGGGACGGCTGGTGCTAACTCGACCTCAACCGCTACCGAGGTATGTCTGGCTTGGGGAAGACATTTGCTAGGATCCACATTGGTGTTTTATGAATTTTTGAGTACAGAACAAAACGCTGACTATTATGCTTCCTTGGGTATGTTGAATTGCATATTTCGAGTCACGACAACAAATGTTATCGCGTCCAACGGAAGCATTATTCCAGTCACGCGCAGATTTTGTCCGGCTAACTCTACCGAGGTTATTAGAGGTAGCTGCACCTGCAACACGAACTTCAAGCCTGACCCTACCGTAACCAGTTGTATTCCCGTGGTGCAATACACCATTGCACTTCATGATTTAAATGTAGGCGGTGAGCTTGCTACCCTCGCATCAAGGGCAGCCTATGCACAGGTGATGGAAGGGGCAGCAGCGAAAAGCGGCATCGCGGTCACACTCACCACCAGCGCGCCACCAGAGGCAGGGACGCTCACGTTCAGTCCTCCTTCTGGCGTAACTGGCGGACCAAATAATAGATTCGACTTTCTCGTTACCGCGCCCTCCGTGGGCGGTACGCACACCGTTACCGCGACCTGTGATGGGGGGAAGTGTTCTAACCAAGCGACGGGGACGGTTGTGGTTACGGCTTGTCCGGTGCCCGCATTGACAGCACCACCCTTTACTGAAGTTTGTGCACAAGTCTTGGAAAGTATTAACTCGACCCAAGCACAAAAGGATGCGGCGTGTGGCGCGTTGACGCCAGCACTGAAAACCGGGATGTCCTGCCTTAGAGATAAACTTACCGCCATGACCCCCGCCATTCCGATGAGGGTTACCTCAGATATCCGCAGCATCGCTTATCAGGCGCACCTCAGGCAGGTTTGGGACAGGATGGAAGATGTCGTGGATTGGATGGTAAAGAATCCGACCATACAAACCGCATGCGCCGCCCGCCGCGCCGAGATTGCCGCCGAGAAGGGTTGTGATAATGCCGGAGGCTGCACGAGCTGTTATGCTGAATCTGCCGCTCAGCGCAGCCATTGCCTTGTAGTCAGACCTGCGAATCCATCCCCGAATGATGCACTGCACACCCAAGGTAACGCCTTTGATGTCAGTCAAGGGGGCACCATTAATCCTTTGCTGGCAGCGTTGGCTGCGCGGGATCCACCGCAGAACATTCAGCAATTTCTGAATGCGCCCACCAACTGCAACTTGAATTGGGGTGGCTCGTTCGACGATCCCGATCCTGTGCATTTTCATGTACCTGTACCTTGATTCGGAGACCAACACCATGAAGCATAAATTCAATCATCCTCAATGTTATTTCTTACCTTTGATCATTTGCTTGTTTGCCGCATTGAATCATGCCGCATTAGCACAACAGCCCCCAGTGGTGGTTAAAACCTATGGTCAGCATGTTGGTAGCAATATCGTTTATCACCATCAGGTGACCAACAACAGCAGTCAAGATATATGGAGAATTGCTATCGGGTTGGACACCGACAACCAGGGTAATGACCAACCCTTCTCCAAGGAACGAGGAGAGCTTTATTTTGTGATGCCATTGGGTTCTGAAATGTGCAAACCGGAAATCAACCCTGCGTATATTTCCGGCCCGACGGGGTGGACTGCGCAGATTATTCGAATTGAACATGCGGGATGTTTTTTGCAATGGTATTCACCCCCCAGCCCGCAAACCCCTCTCCTGCCGGGGCAAACTTTGCACTTTAGCGTCACCGTGCCTAAAGTTATTGATGATGCCTATCTCATCAGGAATTTCTCCGTTAGGTTAAGTGATCTCTCCAAACCACCTTCGGGTGCCGCATATCTTACTGGACACTTCTCGGCTGATTATCCTGTTGGTGCTAAGCCACGACATTACAACGGCGCAATGGAGAAACTCGACATCACCCCGCCCATCCTCAGCATCACCCCCACTCCCGCCACCCTGTGGCCGCCCAATGGCAATCTCATTCCCATTACAACGGCCATCACGGTCAAAGACGATTACGATCCGCAACCCGAAATTAAACTTGAATCGATTACGTCGAGTGAGGTGTTGGGTGCGGGTGAAATCAGGGATGCCCAGCTCGGTACAGATGATCGGCAATTCAGCCTTGCTGCCACCCGTGAGGGGGCAAATCCTGCCGGACGGGTTTACACCCTCACCTATTCCGCTACCGATGCTTCCGGCAACAAATCTACCGCCAGCACCACCGTTACCGTGCCGCATGATCAGCGATAATCAAATTACAATTCTTGAATATTTGAATCGACATACCACACTGTCATCAGCCGCTTGCAGAACGTTAGCTACTAGAGGATAATTCGCGGTTCTTTAAACCTGTTACTGTAGAAACGAAGGCAAATCAAATGAAAGCAGACATTCATCCAACATATGGCGAAATCGAAGTCGGTTGCAGCTGTGGCAATAAATTTAAAACTAAATCTACAGTAGTGAAATCACTGCATGTGGAAGTTTGCTCAGAATGTCATCCTTTTTATACAGGGACGCAAAAAATTGTAGATACAGCTGGGCGTATTGAGAAATTTAATCAGAAATACAGCCGGCCAGGTAGCAAGGCTACCGTCTAATCAACTGACGATAATATCTTTTGGCAATAAACTTAAGGCAGCTTGCGCTGCCTTTTTTATTTGTATTCATTCAGAGTTATGATTTATTCTTACCCAAATTGCTTAATGCATCACCTATGC
>JAKFXW010000220.1 GCA_021731185.1 Gallionellaceae bacterium | reverse complement strand
CATGTGCTGCGTTACTGGGAGCAGGAATTTACCCAGCTGAAGCCCGTCAAGCGCGGCGGTAATCGCCGCTATTATCAACATCACGAAGTTTTGCTCATTCGTCGCATACGTCAATTATTGTACTCAGATGGCTTTACTATCAGCGGCGCACGCAGCCGACTCAGTCATCTGGCCGTGCAACACGAAGAACCTGCACATTTGCCAGTTTCAGCACCAGGCACATTATTTAAACCCTCGAACCTTCACTGCGAAATTCGCGAAATTGTCGCGCTATTGCGTGCCTGAGTTATTCCATTTCTAATTTAATAATGCCAGATTGTTCCCTCACCCTTTTTCCTTCTCCCTTCGGGAGAAGGGTTGGGATGAGGGAGCAAGATTGAAGGCTTGGTAAATTAGAATTGGAATTATTCTAAATAGCGGATACGGTCGCGGACTTAATTGAGTAGCTTGACGCGACATATATCGGGATTTTTTTGCGAGCTGGCGGGAGGCTAAAGTGGGCGGGAATGTACACCGGAAATTCGACAAGCAGTGCCCCGAATTTAACATCACATTAGAGCGAACACCGCTCGTTACACTCGCGGCTGCGCCTCACTGGACAGCTTGCATGACAGGCTCGATGTCACTTTTTACTACGTTGTCCCACAAGGGGACAATGTCAGATTCCCTGCTCGCCTGCCATAAGGCTGCGCGGTCTGCGGGGGTGTCGCTCAACTTTGTTCGTTAGATTGCGAATACGCCGATGGCCGATACGAACGCACAGGTAGCGCAGCAAATCCAACTCAAGCACCAGTTCTATGTGCTGACCTTGTGCTTCACGGTTCTTGCTTTGGCGGTTGAAACCGCAGATTTCGATGGTCCCCTCGCGGCCAATGCGATTGAGCTTGTCGGCTGGCTCTGTCTTCTGATTTCCGGACTGGTAGGGCTTGTTCGGTTTGAACTCGTACCGAAGCTGTATCAACTCTTTGATGCACAGATTCTCCTGAAGCACGATAAGTCAGAACTTCAGAAGGCGAACTTCCTAGAGGACGGTGAAGTATTCTCCGTTCAAGATAACAAGAACGTAAAAATCAGTGCGCTCGTGTCGAAGGTAGAAGCCGATCTTGCGACAGCTAACGAGGCCATCTCCGAACGGAATAACAAGATCACAGTTCGATACCTCTTGCACCGATGGCTATTCGTCGCTGGCGTCGTGGCCCTTGTGGTAAGTAGGGGCTACGAGCCCGCCGCGAGCATTCTGGAAGTGCTATATGCCTCAAATTAAGTTAGCCATGTGATGAGAGTTCTTACCAGCGTTTTTTTTTAAACATCAACGGAGGATTGAATATGTCACTACGAATTAATGATGAAGCACCTAATTTTACGGCCGCCACAACTCAAGGCACCATTAATTTTCACGAGTGGATGGGCAACGGTTGGGCGGTACTATTTTCTCACCCAAAAGACTTCACGCCCGTATGTACAACTGAATTGGGGTATATGGCAAAACTAGAACCTGAGTTTAAAAAACGAAACTGCAAAATTATAGGACTCAGTGTAGACCCAGTGGAAGACCATGAGAAATGGGCGGGAGATATCAAAGAAACCCAAGGTCATGCTATCAACTACCCCATGATTGGTGATAGGGATTTGGGCGTAGCAAAACTTTATAACATGTTACCTGCCGATGAAGCGGGGACATCGGCAGGCCGTACTGCAGCGACGAACGCAACGGTGCGCTCTGTTTTTATCATTGGCCCAGACAAAAAGATTAAGCTGATGCTTACCTATCCAATGACCACAGGTCGTAATTTCGATGAAATCTTGCGTGTGCTGGATTCCATGCAGTTAACGGCTAAACATAAAGTGGCTACGCCTGTTAATTGGAAAAATGGCGAGGATGTAATTATCGTAACGTCGGTGTCCGACGATGATGCAAAAAAAATGTTCCCGGCGGGATGGAAAACAATTAAGTCCTACCTACGTGTAGTTAAGCAGCCTGCTTAATAACCCATTGCTAACAATGGCATCAACTCGGACAATTTAATGCATCGCTTCTATCGTCGCGATGCATTAAATTTCCGGTTATGCCATGCGTTGATGCGGACGACGACGAGCTACGCTTCGCGGCTTATAACCATTTTCGGGGTTCAATTTTTCAGCCGACGCGCGCAGGGAAATCAAAAAATGAACAGGCATCACGAAACAAAACCTGGGGTAGCGGAGCGTGTCCTTGACCTAGCACCTCCATAGGAGCCAAGAGATGATTGACAGCAAAGAGCCGAAGGTTAATAGCCGAACTCCTGATGTGCATTTGCCCGAACAATTCGACGTGATTGTGGTTGGCGGAGGCCCTGCGGGCTCGACCGCAGCTCGCCGCGCCGCCCAAAAGGGTGCCTCGGTGCTATTAATCGACGCCGCGACCTTTCCTCGAGTCAAGCCATGTGGCGGCGCCGTATCAGAACAGGCGTTGTCCTATCTGGACTTTCCACTTGAAGCGCCCATCATTCAGGCGGAAGTTTGTGGAGCGCGGATTCACTACGCAGGCAACACTGTTGAAGGCCGCAGGAAACATAGAGTGGCAGTCCTAACCAGTCGTATCGAGCTCGACGCATTTTTGCTCAAAATGGCTGCCGATGCAGGTGCTAATATCGTGCAAGGAGAACGCGTGGAGGAGGTATCGCAGACTGATAGCTGTGTAGTCGTATCAACAGCGCAGCGCAAATTCACATCGAAGTACCTTATCGGAGCAGATGGGGCACAAGGTGTCATTTCCAGGACTATCCGGCCAAAACTCTCAAAAGATGAGTTCGCGGTCGCTTACGAAGGCGATGTCGCATGTACAGCTTTGTCCCCGGCGGTATTATCGCACGACCTGATTGATATCTACTTTGGCCAGGAGTATATGGGATACAGTTGGGTATTCCCCAAGCGTGATCGCTGGAACATAGGTGTTGGAGCACTTGCATCTCAGGCCGCGAATGTAAAGTCTCAGACCAGGAATTTCTTGGCGAGCTTGACTGATTTGAGGATTGACAATGGCGCATCCTTGGAGAGTGGGAGGGGTTGGACGATCCCAACTGGAGGCTATCGACGGATAGTAGGTTTGAAGAGAATTTATCTGGTAGGTGATGCGGCAGGTTTTGTCGATCCGTTCACCGGTGAAGGAATCGCTTATGCAATTCTTTCCGGAAGTCAGGCCGGAGAAATAACAGGCGCCGCCTCGCTGGAATCCGCCGGAACGTCTGTCGAGACTGGTCAAAAGCGATATCTGGCCTTCTGCAGAAGTCACATCGATGCCGATCTGAAGTACGGACTTCTTTTTGCCAAACTACTTCACTTCTGGCCGAATGGATTGTTGCGACTTTTCAGTACAGATTCGAGACTCATAAATAAATACTTGGAAGTGCCAGCCGCAACGATGTCTTATCGCGAATACTTTCGTTGGTTCCTTCCCCGAGCTCTTGTTGGCATACTACGAATGGTCAGTCGTGACCTCAGGATGGCGATCATACGCCGACCTACAGATTTACAGCGGAACCGGATGTCTTAGGATGGTAGCTCGAAGATGTCGAAGAAACCTAACTTGTCCATAAAAACTTCCCCGTCAAGATAAATTTAAAGATTCATCTGTTTTATTCTTCTCCGTGTTTCGACATTATCATGTGTCTACTGAAACGGGTGAGATTCAATATGTATTGGCGGAAGATATTGAATTCCCTTTCATTGATTATTTTGTTACAATTCGCGCCGTTATATGTAGATGGGCCTCGGCCCGTTTTTTATTTGTGGATGTCAGAATATGGATGTTGAGAAGTTGGTAGAAACCACTGTAAGTGGCTTGGGCTTTGAGTTGGTTGATCTGGAATTGTCTGGCAGAGGCTTGATGCGGGTTTTTATGGACAAGCCTGGAGGCATTACGGTGGATGATTGTGAGCTGGTCAGCAAGCAGTTGACGAGATTATTTCTGGTCGAGGCGGTTGATTTTGATCGGCTGGAAGTTTCCTCTCCCGGCTTGGATAGGGTCATTAAAAAAGAAGCCGATTTTGTGCGTTTTCGTGGTGAACAGGTGCAGGTAAAGGTGCGTGTGCCGCTGGCTGGGCGTAGGAATTTCACCGGAATATTGGGCGATGTTCAGCATGGTCCCACAAGGGGACAATGTGTTTTGCAGTTGGATGTGGGTGGTAACCAAATATTGATCGAGCTTGCCAATTTGGATAAGGCGCGCTTGGTTCCTAAGTTTTAATATTGTATCCGCTTGCCTTGCCCCACAAGGGGACAATGAGCAGGTCGTGAGTTTAGTTGGAGACGGTGATGAATCGTGAAGTTTTATTATTAGTAGATGCCT
>JAKFXW010000167.1 GCA_021731185.1 Gallionellaceae bacterium | reverse complement strand
TGGTTCGCCGTGATCCGTTTGCGATGCTGCCGTTCTGCGGCTACCACTTTGGCGACTATTTCAAGCACTGGCTCAGCGTCGGCGCCAAGGTCAAAGTGCCGCCGAAGATTTTTACGGTCAACTGGTTCCGTCGCGACGCCAATGGCAAATTCATGTGGCCCGGTTTTGGCGACAACATGCGCATATTGAAATGGGTAGTCGAGCGTTGCGAAGGCAAATCGGGCGCCACTGAAACCCCGATCGGCAACATGCCGCGTTACGAAGACATCGAATGGCAGGGCCTGACCGGATTCAGCCGTGACACTTTTGATGCGCTGACCCACGTCGACCATGATGCCTGGCGCGCCGAGTTGAAGGACCACGACGAGTTGTTCGGCAAACTGAAATCAAGGCTGCCCGCGGAAATGACCGTGCAGCGGCAGGGTCTGGAGAAGGCGCTATAAGCCGCCTTTTCGCACCTGCAAGTACAACAACGGCGACGGCGCTGATGCGCTGCCGCCGTTTTATTTTTTAACCGGGGAGAAACGTTCATGGCACAACCGAACTACGGGTTTGCAAAACGGCAACGCGAATTGGCCAAGAAGCAGAAGAAAGAAGAAAAGAAGCGGCGCAAGGAAGCCGAAAGCGCACCTCAGACCGAAGAGGGTGCGCAGCCTCCGGCAACAGAACAGCAGACCGATACGCCCCAGCAATAAGCCGGGCTGTAAACAAAGGCGCCAAAGGCGCCTTTGTTTATTGTGGCGCCCCCGATGGAATACTGGTTATTGCAATCCGGAATCCAGAACCATGAAACATTATCAGCTGATGCTGGTAGACAGTGACAGTTATACCTCGTCCTTGCTGATGGAAGACCTGTCGCGGAGAGGCCTCAGCGACGTACGCATTGTCGCCAATACGCTTGAATTACCAAGCACACTGGCAGAGGACAAACCTGAAGTCGTAATCTTCAATTACCACTCAGCCCGATCAGAAAGCCTGCTTGCCTGCAGTGCCATCAAGTCACTGGCGCCACAGGCAGCGCTTATCGCCATCGTGTCGCCAGGACCGGCACTCAAAACGGTACGCGCCTGGTCCAGGGACAACAACTGCATCGACGCAATCATCGAAAAACCGCTGTCTGACGAGCGTTTTTTCATGACAGTGCAAGATCTGCTGAAAGTCAAAAAAGCCTCACGTGACCTGGAGGCCAGGGCGGAACGTCTGGCCAACCTGGTTCCAGAGGGGGCTTTGTCGGCAATGGAAAGAAATTTCCACAACGAAGCCGAACTGTTCGAAGCCGCGGTACTGTTCACCGATATCCGGGGCTCCTCCCAACTGATCAGGGAAATGCCGCCGCGAGACTTTTTCCAGCTGCTGAACCAGTTGCTGAGCGCTCAATCCCGCCAGATCAAACGTTACGAAGGATCGGTAATCAAATACACAGGTGATGGCGTCATGGCGGTATTCAGGGGCATGGGCAGGTCTTATCTGGCGCTGCGCTGTGCACTCGAAATTGCCGCGAGCAACAACGACCAGCGGCCGCTGCCGTTTGGCATCGGGGTTGCGGAAGGTTTGGTGCTCGCGGGCCTGATTGGTGATTCCAATCAGGCCGGGCAGCGGCGTCAGTACGACGTCATCGGCGCCACGGTGCATCTGGCCGCACGCCTGTGCAACATGGCGAGCCCGGGAGAGGTCATTGTCACCAAAAACATCAATGCCGTGGCCAGGGTGGAAACGCCTGCACCACGTCCCATCGGCAGTGTGTCAATCCGTGGTTTCGAAAGTGAAATCGATTGCGTCGCCTTTAAACCCAGCAGCCTGGCACCAGGAGCAGCCTAAATGAAAGAGCAATTCAATCCCTCGCAAATCAGCAAGGTCATCGACCAGTCGCTGGTTTACCAATGCGCCTGCCCGGCCCAGGTATGCCGGGCAATTTTTGAGTTACGGGAACTCCATGAATACCAGATGAACTGCGCCAACGATTCCGTCAATGACGAACGTGTGCACAAAACCATTGCCGAAGCCACGGAACAGGCGCACCAACTGATGGAAAATTGCCTGAAACAGATTCTGGAGATCGAAGGCTGGGATCAGGTATCCCTGGCGATGCCGGAGTCTTTAAAAAGAAAGCCGGCGAAGACAATCTGAGAAGTTTTTCACAGCAACTCTATAAGCCACAATAGGGTAGAAATGCGGGATATCAATAATTCCTATCTCTGCCGCACACAACCCGGTTGCTAAGCTTTTCTGCAGCATGGACAGCTATCTCTGGGATAGAACAAAAACTAATCTTACTGTCTGGTGAAACTACCGACGTTCAGCCAATCCCACCATCGCGTGGGCCGAGTTCTAGGTACGAGCCAATCGTTGCGGAGGTGATCTGGGCGCTTTTAAGGGTTGCTCAATAGCCAATTTATGTAGCTGGTTAGCAGCCAAGCAACACCACGTCACACATGGGTCATATTTAAGTCACTGATTATATTAATAATTTATAGTGTCCAGCCTTGACGTATTGATAGGCCAAACATAGATTATGTTGGCCAAACTTACCATTTTGGTAGATTTGACCACTTCCCCAATTACCCCACACCATCAAAGAACAATAAACGGCCAGTAGCGCAATGCTACGGCCTTGCGGACAGGGGTGTACGCATGCGGCAGGGTGGCAACTACTGCGGCAACAATAAAGTTTGCGCGTTCGAGCGCGATCCGACAATTTGCCCTGCTTTTCATCTAACGCAGCTATTGATTGCTGATCAATCGCGCGCGGAGTCGGTCACTGCATTGAATTACACAGATAGTAAGTTCATCGCTAACCGGAGGAAGGTTGCATGAAAACATTTCCATTTTTCATTTTATTTACGGTGGCACTTGCCGGTTGCATGGGATACGTACCGGGCCAGCAGTCGTATTGGGATGCGCAGGTGCGGGAGATGTGTGCGAAGGATGGAGGGGTGACTGTTTACGAGCGAGTGAAACTAACGCGGAGCGAATACCAACGCTTAGGTGGTGATCGAGATATTGTTCCCGTTCCTTCCAGAAATTCCGCGGGTCCGAATGCTCCATACGTAGCAGATCGGAAAATCACTAAGATTCACGAGTGGAGCCCAGAGGTCTATCGACGCGAGACTGTGATTATTCGTGTAGCTGATAGAAAAATACTTTCACGGCAAGTTACGTATGGGCGAATAGGCGGGGATTTTCCCAGTCATGCACACCCCTCTTCTTACGGATGTGCTGACGTCGGATTGCTTCTTGATATTGAACGGCAAACTTTTGAAATCATGGAGGGCGAAAAATGAATATTCAAGATTTGCTTTTCCAAAATTCCGAACTTTCTACAGGAGCCTATGCTGCTCTCGATTCCGGCGTGATCAATACAGACAAAAATCTTGACGCACTTGTACGTGCTGGAATGTCTCCGTCACAATCCGAAGGTTTTGCACGTCTCTTTCCGACTGTTGTTACGCAGCATGACGACACCACCGCACCCAGAGGCATGGGCACTGGCTTCAATGCAACGGTATTCAAAGATGTTCAAGGCAATTTGACGCTCGCCATTCGCGGGACAGACGCATTACTTAGCAACGATGCGGCCGCCGATTCAAGCATTGCCTTGGCAGGCGCCGGTTACGAACAGATTGTGGCCATGGTTAATTGGTGGTTACGGGCGACCACGCTCAAAGATCAGATGGTGAATCAGTTCCAGCTCGTGAGCTATTCGCCGGATGCCGTACCAGCGGGTGCTGTAGTACTGCGTTCGACCGCTGAGTCCGTGTATGCGCTGGACGTTGCGCTAAAAATCAAAGCCACGGGTGAAATTCAAGCTGCTCTGGTGACGGATCCAGATTTGCGAGTCGAAGTGACTGGCCATTCGCTTGGCGGACATCTGGCGCTGGCTTTTTCAACGCTATTTGCAGGCCAAACCGGGCAGGTGACGGTGTTCAACACGCCAGGTTTCAGCAATAGTCCAGTCAATCAGGCGTTCTTCGCGAAGCTGGATGGATCCATTCCGGAGGATGGATCAATTGGCAATGTGACCAACGTTATTGCCGACGAAGCACTAATCGGTGATGTTCCTTCAAATTGGGTTGCTGGTTTGCGTACACGCCCAGGTAAGCCGTTCGACATTTCTATCGAAAATCAATGGCAATCGGATGAGCCGGTAAGGGCAGCTCCTTGGAACCATAGCATTGCCATCCTGACCGATTCGATCGCTATCTACAAACTACTCGCTGACCTTATGCCAAATTTGGCCACGGGCAACAGCTCTTTCACTACCACGGATTACAAGCGTGTACTCAATCAGGTTGCGCAAGGCACTGCTGCCAGCTATGAGCGGATTGTAGATAT
>JAKFXW010000132.1 GCA_021731185.1 Gallionellaceae bacterium | reverse complement strand
CAGGTGGTTACGGCTGGCACATCTGGCGGCAATTTTGACTGTGGTGGCTGAGGCTAGTCTGGGCATTCCCTGTCCATTGACTCTGCTCGAATCATGGCTGCGAACGAAAGCGCACGCGGCAACTTACAGCGGCAGTTTTATTGAGCATTGGCTGCAACGTTTTTTATATTACGATGCGCCATCGTGGGTGTTCACGCTGGTTTACTCACTTTTTGGGCTGCTGGTGGTGGCAAGCTGGATTGTTTTCCCACTCGCCAGGAAACGCCGCCACAATAAATTGAACGCTTAATTCCCTTCGTTGTATAAATTGAGAAGCCTTCGGAAGTGACAGGGAAATTTGTTAGAATGTGCCTTCTGTTTTTCCAACCTGAACTTTTATATTTCCTGATATTCATATAGCTAAATTTGGTAAGTGTCGTGTTAAAAAAATTCTACATTAAAACGTTTGGTTGCCAGATGAACGAGTATGACTCGGACAAGATGGCGGATGTGTTGCGCGTATCCGAAGGGATGACACGAACTGACGTGCTGGAAGATGCAGATTTAATATTATTTAACACTTGCTCTGTGCGCGAGAAGGCGCAGGAAAAAGTTTTTTCAGATCTCGGGCGCGTGCGTTTACTAAAAGTTGCCAAACCGGATTTACTTATCGGCGTGGGTGGCTGTGTAGCCAGCCAGGAGGGTGCAGCGATAGTGAAGCGCGCGCCATATGTCGATATGGTATTCGGCCCACAGACACTGCACCGCCTGCCGCAACTTATGGCAGCGCGGCGTACCAGCGGCAATCCACAGGTGGACATCAGCTTTCCTGAAATTGAAAAATTCGATCATTTGCCGGAAGTCGCATTGGGCAAAATTAATGAACAAACGAGTGTGGCTTCTGCTTTTGTGTCTATTATGGAGGGCTGCAGCAAGTACTGTTCATTTTGTGTCGTGCCTTATACACGCGGCGAAGAGGTGTCGCGTCCCGTGGCGGATGTAATACGTGAAGTGCAAACTTTGGTAGCGCAGGGTGTGGGGGAAATCACCTTGCTGGGGCAGAATGTAAATGCCTATTCCGGTGTGCTTACCGGAGATAACAAGAATGTTGACAGGCAGAATATAAATAGCCGGGACGACGAGCGCGTTGATCTTGCTTATCTGATCCAGGCATTGGCATCGTTGGAAGGTTTGCAGCGCCTGCGTTTCACCACCTCGCACCCGAAAGATATGTCGCAGCGGCTGATTGATGCATATGCCAGTACACCTAAACTTTCTAGCCATTTGCATTTGCCAGTGCAGTCCGGCTCGGATCGAATTTTAGCAGCGATGAAGCGTGGTCATACCGCACTGGAATATAAATCCACCATCAAAAAATTGCGCCAAGTGCGCCCAGATTTAGTGGTGAGTTCAGACTTTATCGTCGGTTTTCCTGGTGAGACCGAGCATGATTTTGAGGCCACACTACAGCTCATAAAAGACGTGGGTTATGACAGCGGTTACAGCTTTCTTTATAGCCCACGTCCTGGCACACCCGCCGCGCAATTGAAGGATGAGGTATCGCAGGAAATCAAAGAAGCACGCTTGCAACGCTTACAGGAATTGCTGGTGGAGCAATCTAAAACATTGACGCAAGGCTTGATCGGCAGTGTGCAACGGGTATTGGTGGAAAATGCGTCGCGTAAAAATGTGCATGAAATGGCAGGTCGGTTGGATAGCAACCGCGTGGTGAATTTTGCTGGCTCACCCGGTATAATCGGGCGTTTTGTAGATGTTAAAATCACGGGTGCATGGCATCACACGTTGCGTGGCGAACGCATAATGCGAACTGCATGAGCGCAATTTATAAGCTCGCTTTAGCAGTGCAATATGCCTGTGATGCGGCAGATTTACCTACTCGTTATCAACTGCGACGCTGGGCAAAACTGACTTTGCAGCGCGATGTCAGCATGGCCATACGCATCGTGGATGAAACTGAAGGGCGCGCGCTGAACAAGCAATTTCGCGGGAAAAATTACGCTACCAATGTGCTGACTTTTATTGATGAAGATGCAGAAGTTTTGTACGGCGATATTGTGATTTGCGCGCCTGTGGTTGAGAAAGAGGCACTCACGCAACACAAGACATTGCTCGCGCATTACGCCCATCTTGTATTGCACGCGGTTTTGCATTTACAGGGATATGACCACGAAGATGACAAAGATGCCGCGCGGATGGAAGCACGAGAAACGGCATTGATGGCAAAATTAGGGTATGCTGATCCTTATAAAGCAGTGTAAAGATGTTAGGGAAGCACTGATTTAATCCTCCATGATCCGCGTTGCAAACCAAATTGTGATGATCGCAAGGCGCATTCCGAAGGCCAGGGGTCATTCTCCCTGGCGAGGGGTGCAACACAGCGAGCGCGCAATTTGGTCGCAACCCATACGGGACATGGTTTTACGGGCGACCTGCGTTGTCGCAAGGCTAGCCAAGGGAACGACCCTTAGCGTCACCTTGCTCCGTGCATTCCATCCCGCAAAGCCGATGTCGCGGCCATGTGGGATTAAATCAGTGCTTCCTTAGAGGTAATTACGTAAAAAATGGAACCAGAAGACAGTAACAAACCCGGATTTTTCGAGCGGCTTTCCACGATGTTATTGCGTGAGCCGGAAGATCGCGAACAACTCATCACCCTGCTGCATTCTGCTTACGAGCGCAATTTATTGGATGCTGATGCCCTGTCCATGATGGAAGGGGTAATTCAGGTTTCTGAGCGGCAAGTACGCGAGATCATGATCCCGCGCGCGCAGATAGATATGATAGATATCAGCCAATCACCAGAAAAATTTATCCCTTTTGTGATTGAAACCGCGCACTCACGCTTTCCCGTGATTGATGGTGATAAGGACAACATCATCGGCATTTTGCTGGCTAAGGATTTATTGCGCTATTACGCAGGTGAGGAATTTGATGTGCGCGACATGCTACGCCCAGCTATTTTTGTACCGGAGTCCAAGCGCTTAAATGTATTGCTGCGCGATTTCCGCAGCAACCGTAATCACATCGCGCTGGTAGTTGATGAATATGGTGGCGTGTGCGGCATGGTGACCATTGAGGATGTGCTGGAACAGATTGTTGGCGACATTGAAGATGAATATGATTTCGACGAAGACCAAGGCAATATCGTCGCGGACGGTACAAATTCCTGGCGTATCAAGGCAACCACCGAGATTGCCGATTTCAATGCAGTATTGGGCACAGAATTCAGTGATGAAGAATATGACACGATAGGTGGTTTAGTCGTGAAAGCCTCTGGGCAATTACCCAAGCGGGGTGATAGCCTGACCATAGACAATTTAATCTTCACCGTACTGCGCGCGGACAGCAGGCGCTTGCATTCTTTGTTAGTGCGTCGTGCGGCCTGAGTAATTCCAATTTCTGATAAACAGGAGCACAAGGCGGCAAGGATGAGGCGACGAAGACAGTACATTTGAGTACGGCTAGGAGCCGAAAACGAAGCCAACACTGTGATCGTTTTTATCAGGAATTGGAATAAATAGTCGTTATTCAGTACGCGCCTTATCAAGGCGAGCTACTTTAACCCTTTCAAACACCCTTCAGCTAGGCTCATTAGCTACCGTCAGTCATGGTAATATTTACCCCCTGATATGCGCATAGCTTTATATAAAATTCATCAATTGAGGCATACATTGATCAAAAACGTTCTTTACTAATCTATTTATTTTAAGGCTATTAACCATGTTTCCTCGTAATATTCATATAGCACAAATTGACCCCGAGATCAGCGCGGCCATTCAAAATGAAAATTGTCGGCAAGAAGATCATATTGAGCTGATTGCCTCAGAAAATTACGCCAGTCCTGCAGTCATGGAAGCACAGGGCAGTCAGCTCACCAACAAGTATGCAGAGGGTTATCCTGGCAAGCGTTATTACGGTGGGTGCGAACATGTAGACGTGGTCGAGCAGCTCGCCATTGATCGCGTGAAAGCCTTGTTCGGCGCAGAATATGCCAATGTGCAACCGCACTCCGGCTCACAGGCAAATCAAGCGGTATATACCTCGGTGCTGAAACCAGACGATACCATATTGGGCATGTCGTTGGCGCACGGCGGGCATTTGACGCACGGCGCATCGGTCAATATCAGCGGCAAGTTGTACAACGCAATCTCTTATGGCCTGAATGCCAAAGAAGAAATTGATTACCTCGCAGTAGAAAAATTGGCGCAAGAGCACAAGCCTAAAATGATTGTAGCCGGGGCATCAGCCTATTCGCTGGTGATCGACTGGAAACGATTTCGTGCAATTGCCGACAGTGTTGGCGCATACTTATTTGTCGACATGGCGCACTATGCAGGGCTAATTGCTACGGGCTGTTA
>JAKFXW010000253.1 GCA_021731185.1 Gallionellaceae bacterium | reverse complement strand
ATATGGCGTCCGTAAAGTTAACATTGACACCGATCTGCGAATGGCTTCTACAGGTGCGATTCGCCGCCATCTGGCCAAAGATCCAAAGAATTTTGACCCGCGCAAATTTCTGGCTGAATCTACTAAGGCGATGAAAGAAATTTGCAAAGCACGCTATGAAGCATTCGGTAGCGCTGGTCAAGCGGCAAAAGTTAAAGCGCTTTCGCTGGACATGATGGCCAGCAAATATTCCAAGGGCGAGTTGAAAGCAATCATTAAGTAACTCTAGCAATACCACTTTAAAAAGGCGGCCATGCGTCGCCTTTTTTATGCTTATACCAACATCGCGCCAGCCTTTGCGTGGAGTACACACGCAAAAACCTGTAAAATGCAGCACTTAAATATTCATTTTCGGAGTCCCTCATGGCCAAGAACTTAGTGCAGTTTCTGATTGAAGAACAAAGACGTAATCCGACTGACGATGACTTAACCGGGCTGTTGGACGACATAGTTATCGCCTGTAAAAAAATTGCCTATAACGTTAATAAAGGTGGTTTGATAGGAGTGCTGGGCAGTGCCGGGAGTGAGAATGTGCAAGGTGAAACACAAAAGAAGTTAGATGTGATTACCAATGATATTTTCATTGAGGCGTGCGAGTGGAGCGGCCATTATGCAGCGTTGGCATCCGAAGAGATGGATGACGTGCATCCCATCCCCGCGCAATACCCTAAAGGTAAATATTTGGTGTCGTTTGATCCATTGGATGGCTCGTCTAATATTGATGTGAATATTTCGGTAGGCACGATTTTTTCAATTTTGCGCTGCCCCAAAGGGGTGACTACTCCAACTGCTGAAGATTTTTTGCAACCCGGTACCAGACAAATCTGCGCGGGCTATGCCTTGTATGGTCCCGCCACAATGATGGTGCTAACTACTGGCAATGGCGTGAATGGCTTTACGTTGGACAATGGTGTGGGTGAGTTTTTCTTGACGCACCCGAACATGACTGTTCCGGTAGATACGCAGGAATTTGCTATCAACGCATCCAATCAACGTTTCTGGGAAGCGCCTGTGCAACGTTATATTGATGAATGTGTGAAGGGGAAATCCCCTGGCGGGCGTGAGAAAAATTTCAATATGCGTTGGGTAGCTTCGATGGTGGCAGAAGTTCATCGTATTCTGGTGCGTGGTGGAATTTTTATGTACCCGTTTGACACCAAGGAAGCGGGCAAAGCGGGTAAGCTGCGTTTGTTATATGAGGCCAATCCCATGTCCTTTATTATCGAGCAAGCGGGTGGCTTAGCTTCTACTGGTCGCGGACGCATCATGGAATTAAAACCCACAGGTTTGCATCAGCGCGTGCCAGTCATTCTGGGTTCTAAAAACGAAGTGGAGCGAGTAGTTTCTTATCACAAGGGCACATAATTTTATCGTGTCTTTGTATGAATCCAATCTGACCAGCCTGCCCTTGTTGCATCGCGGCAAGGTGCGTGATATTTACGCAGTCAATGAACAACATCTGTTGATTGTGCAGACTGATCGCCTGTCTGCTTTTGATGTCATTCTGCCAACCGCTGTGCCGGACAAAGGGCGCGTGTTAACGACCCTGTCCAATTTTTGGTTTGATAAATTGCAGCACATTATCTCCAATCACCTGTCGGGGATTGTTCCCGAATCTGTCGTAAAAACAGATGCTGATCGCTTGCAGATTTCGGGGCGCGCATTTGTAGTCAAACGCCTGCAACCCCTGCCGATAGAGGCCATTGTGCGTGGCTATTTGGCGGGATCAGCCTGGAAAGATTATCAAAAAACTGGTGGCCCTTGCGGTGTAACATTGCCTGCGGGTATGCAGCAAGCGCAGAAATTACCTCATGCGCTGTTCACGCCTTCCACTAAAGCTGCGGCGGGCGCACATGATGAAAATATCTCTTTCGAACAAGCAGTAAAATTACTAGGCGTGGCTCGTGCCAATGAAGTGCGCGCGGCCTCGCTGGCACTCTACACCGAGGCCGCAGAATACGCTAAAACAAAAGGATTGATTATTGCGGATACCAAATTTGAATTCGGTTTGGATGCAGCAGGAAAATTATACTTAATCGACGAGGCGCTTACGCCTGACTCATCACGCTTCTGGCCAGCGGACCAATATCAGATCGGTAGCAGCCCGCCTAGTTTTGATAAGCAAATTGTGCGCGATTGGCTGGAGAAAAGTGGATGGAATAAACAAGCGCCGGCGCCTGAATTACCCAATGCAGTATTACAAAAAACGGCGGATAAATATCAAGAAGCATTGTACCGTCTGACAGGACAGCAACTGGTGAGCGTCGTACATTAATAGTTCTGTGTGCAACGCAATAACACTAAACGCTCGCTGGGAGGCTACTTTTTTACACTACTGGTCAGCTCACGAAAGCGTTTTTTTGTTTCATTATAAGTAGTATTTAATGCAGCGGATTTTTCTTGTGCAGCAGCTAAATCTTTATTAATTTTATCAAGTCGACCCTGGGATTCCATAATGTCCTGTTGTAAAGAATCAGGAATAGCCTTTCTACCTTTTGCCTTATTCTCAGCCTCAGCCTGAAAATTTTTCAGGTTAGCCTCGGCAGATTTTTTCATTACTTGCAGACTGTTAGTACGCGCCTCTATCTGTTGCAAGTTACGCGTCCGTGCCAATTCAATTTCCTGTTCGCTGCTGTAAGTGTTCAGCAGTGAAATATCTTTGCGACGTTGCTCGGCTGCTGCACTGTCACCGACACGCTTTTTAACCGCCTCTTCTTCCTGAGCGCGCCGCTCTGCTTCGGTGATTTTTTCATTGCGCTTAATCACGCGCCCTTTTTCATCAAGCAGTACATTATCTTTATTGGCATATTCTGGTGGAATGGTTTCTCCGAAATGCGTCGTCCCATTGTCATCAACCCACTTAAATAACTTGGCCTGCGCGCTGGTGCTGCAAAGGGTGAATAGAATTAATCCCACTCCCAACAAATTGGCTTTAATTAATTTTGGGAAATGTTGAACAAGTTTTTCGACAAGCTTAAGGCGAACAGCAAGTATTTTATTTTGTTCGTGGTGAGCTTGTCGAACCATGAGTAAAATCAACTTGTTCAGAACTTCCTTAGTATTATTCATGAGGCACTCCATAACGGTTACGATAATTCTTTACGGCTTGCAGATTTTGCACCATCTGCTCATCATTCTGCAAATAACCCAGCAGGTCATCCAGCGTAGCGATTGCTATTACAGGGATTCCATAGGTGTGCTGAACTTCTTGTGTGGCAGACAGTTTTTTTTCATCCGGGTGCATCTGCTGCCCCATTTCCATACGATCCAAGGCAATCACCACACCACAGGGCGTGGCCCCTGCCGCCCGAATAATATCGATGGATTCGCGCACTGATGTACCTGCCGAAATGACATCATCAATGATTAAAACATTCCCTTGCAGTTTTGCGCCTATCGTGTTGCCGCCCTCGCCATGATCTTTTACTTCTTTGCGATTAAAACAATAGGGCATGTTGCGTCCCTGCTCCATCATTGAAATAGCCGTACCCGCCGCCAGCGGTATGCCCTTGTAAGCGGGGCCATATAACACATCAAAATTAATCCCTGAGACAAGTATGGTTTGCGCGTAAAACTGCGTCAGATGTTTTAACGATGCGCCATCATTGAACAGCCCCGCATTAAAAAAATAGGGTGATAAACGTCCCGCCTTGGTTTGAAATTCACCGAAGCGTAAAACTTTTTGTTCAATGGCAAAGCGGATAAAATCCTGGCGCATTTGCTTCATATCAATAGGATGCAGTTGGGTCATGGCAGATAGCCCTGAAAGTTGAGTGTGCCGCCATTATAATGGCGCGCGCTATAATTTATAAATTAACGAGCGATAAATTAGATAGCTGGGAAAATTAAACCGCAAGCAAAAGGGAATTTTGTGCGAGTAATAAGCATCAATTTGAACGGCATACGCGCTGCTTTCAACAAGAATTTTTTGGCTTGGCTGCATCAGCAAAATGCCGATGTTATTTGCCTGCAAGAACTCAAGGCGCAGGCCGCCGACATGAGTCCCGACATGCTTGCTCCGGCTGGTTATCACGGCTATTTTCATTATGCAGAAAAAAAGGGTTACAGCGGTGTAGGTATTTATAGCAAAACCCGTCCGCAGAAAATAATCGAGGGCTTGGGCATACCTGAATTTGATTGTGAGGGACGCTATCTGGAAGCGCAATTTAGCAATTTCAGCGTGATTTCGCTATATCTGCCTTCTGGCTCCAGCGGCGAGGAGCGGCAAGCTATCAAGTTTAAATTTATGGCTGCATTCATGCCGCATTTGCGCGAGATGTTTGTTAGCGGGCGAGAATTTTTATTGTGCGGCGACTGGAATATTG
>JAKFXW010000121.1 GCA_021731185.1 Gallionellaceae bacterium | reverse complement strand
AATCCGTTGAGTACGACGCGCAGCATCGGCATCCGGTAATTGCGTTTGAAGTTGCAACAATTGTTGTTGTGCGGCATTGCGCTCCGCCTCAATTTCGACCAACTGCGCTTGTGCCCGGGTCAAAGCATCCGCATCGACTGCAGGTAAATTATCCATCTCCAGTAACAAGCGCGAGCGTCGTGTTTCCAGTTGCTGCATATTGCGCTGAATATGTTCACGCTGCGCGTCGATTAATTGCTGCTGTTGTTGCAGCACAAGCTGTTCGCGCTGCATGGAGTTGTATTTTTCTTGCGCGGTACGGGCTGCTGCTTCGGTGGGTGGCAGATGCTGTGCTTCAGTGTTGGCGAGACTTTCACACACTTCCACTTTGATGCTGGCTTCTTGAAGTTGCACCTGCCAATGTGCTAGCAGAGATTCCACGCCTTTCATCTGTGTGTGCTGCTGTTCCTTCTGTATTTCACCTTGAGTCAGTTGTTGCGTCAGTCGAGCGCGTTGTTTTTCCAGATGCGCGATCTGCTGCTCCAGCCGCGCAATCTCGGCATTGATAGTATACAAATCACCTTGGCGCGCATGCAAAGCATCCGACAAGCGATAATGTTCAGTGCGCGCAGCTTCAAGCTGGCTGCCCAGTTCATGTAAGCGTGCAGTCTGGACTTCCAGATCAATGCCGGTTTTTTCCATGGCTTGCGCGTGGCGTACGCGGCGCGTTTCGGCCTCGCGTTTATTCACCAGCCATAATAACTGCTGCGTGGTGTCACGCTTTTTTTCCAGCTCGCGATATTGCCTGGCTACCTCGGCTTGCTCGGTCAAATGGACAATCTGTTTGCTTAGTTCCTGCTGAATATCTCCGACACGCAGTAAATTATCACGTGTGTCGGCAATCCGTAATTCAGTCTCACGGCGACGATCCCGATATTTTGAAACGCCCGCAGCTTCTTCTAAAAACACCCGCAACTCTTCCGGCTTAGCCTCAATAATGCGCGAGATCATGCCTTGTTCGATAATTGCATAGGCTCGCCCGCCCAGGCCAGTGCCCAAAAAAATATCGGTCACATCCTTACGACGCACATGCTGATTGTTGATGTAATAGTTGGAATCACCATCGCGCTGCAACACCCGCTTAACCGCAATCTCAGCATAGCTCGACCATTGTCCGACAGCCTTGCCCAAGCTGTTATCAAAAATTAATTCCACGCTGGCACGCGACACTGGTTTGCGCTTGCCAGAGCCATTAAAAATTACGTCCTGCATCGACTCGCCGCGCAGAGCCGAGGCGCGCGATTCACCCAGCACCCAGCGTAGCGCATCAATTACATTGGATTTGCCGCAGCCATTGGGACCCACAATGCCGACAATCTGCCCGGGCAAGGCAAGGTGAGTAGGGTCAACGAAGGATTTAAATCCAGCGAGTTTTATATGGGACAGGCGCACAATTATTTAGGCGATTGAAGTTGGGGTAGCGATATAATCAGCCATTCTAATATAATTTTGGCTTTCAGGCCGACCGACAAGGCATTGCAAAATGAGTACTCCAAGCACCCACAGCCCGTCTACCGCTCAGCCCACCAAAATGCTGGAGACTTTTCCCAATCCCAAGCCTGAACGCGATTACCACATCCACATGGAGATTCCGGAATTCACCTGCCTGTGCCCGAAAACTGGTCAGCCGGATTTTGCCACGCTCATACTCGACTACATCGCCGACCAGCGTTGTGTAGAACTGAAAAGCCTCAAGCTGTATATCTGGTCATTTCGTAATGAGGGTCACTTTCATGAGGATGTCAGCAACCGTATGCTCGACGATTTAGTTGCTGCCACCCAACCACGCTTCATGCGCCTGACTGCAAAATTTTATGTGCGCGGCGGCATCTTCACCAATGTCGTCACCGAGTTTCAGAAGCCCGGCTGGCAAGCTGTGCCATTGGTTAATTTAAGCGAGTTTGCAGTGCAATCGAATACGTGCGGCTGAGATACCGCAAGTTTTGAGAGGGTTTTTATTTTATCGACGTGCGATTTGTGGTTTAAAAATCGTCAAGTCTTAAAGTTGTTTGTGGCGCCATTAAAAATTCTTATCCGCAATATACGTTGGTATGGCATCTATCGTGACCTGATTTTTATCCAGCCAATATTGCCTGATGCCCGCCTCGCCCTTCTTCTCCGCCCACTCATTTAACTGCGGGCGTTCAGCTTCAAAATTATAAAAAGGCACACCCATACCGCACGAGGTTTGCACCAGATCAATGGCCAGATAAAAAATCTGACGTGCCCCGGGCAAGGGTTTAAAGCACGCATACAGCGCACCCCACTCGGCATCATTTTGGTGAACCACACGGGCCGTGCCATATAACCGCAGAATCAGCGGCGCGCCTTCAAGCGCACAAAACATAATGGTCATACGCGGATTTTGCTGAACATGCGCCGCCGTTTCATTGCCACTGCCCGTCACATTCAGCCATGCGACCCGTTGATTATTTAGTACCCGCAACGAATCCATGCCCTTGGGCGAAACATTCACGCGACTATCTGCCGTGGCCGTGCCCACAAAATATATTTTTTGTGCGTTGATAAATTGCGTGTGTTGTTCAGAAAGCTCGGTGTATTGTTTGCCCATATTGAATCCCGTCTGCGATTAAGTTGAAGACCAAAGCAGCGTAGCGCAATTTGTGTTGTGGTGATAGTTCACAGCGTTTTACGACTTTAATTTTTATGGGATTTTGTTATTTGACTAGCTAATGAAATGCCCCACAAGGGGACAATGACATATTACAGAAGATTTTCTGGATGCGTCATTTGCCGGACAACAGAAAACACTCTTGAATATCGAGCAATAAAAAAACACCAGCAGCTTTTTAATTTGCTCCCACTTGCAATTTTGGCTTGGCTAACGTACCTGTCAGCAGCACCGACACACTGCCCATTTCTTCACGCGCTTGCAGTGCAACATTTAATTTACCCGATAATTTTTTATCGGCTGACAAGTCTATCGACCCGTTTGCACTCATCATTCCGCCAGAAATTTTAATTTGTTGCAATTGATAGCTATCGTTAGCCACCTGCCAAGTTCCATTTGCCTCATCAAAATGCGTGCGACCGCTACCAGCAGCATTTCCGCTTATGACATCAACCAGATCAAAGGCGTTAATGGCACCTTTTTTCACAACAAATTTACCCGTCATTTGAGGAACATGCATTGAGGGCGACTGAATCAAGTGAGCCAAACTGCCCGCACGAAAATTTAAGCTAGCATCTCCATCCAGCTTGCCCATTACGCCCAATTGTGGCATCGCTTCCTGCAATTCAAGATTAGATAGATGCAATTGACCCAGCATCTGCCAGCCCTTAGCCCATGTCACGCGAGTGCTGCCAGTAAGCTTGCCACCGTACAAAAATCCCTCAATCTCATTAATGTTGGCCTCACTCAAGCTCACTAAACCACCCACATTAAGTTCAGTAAACAGAATCTCCGGCAACAAGGGTAAGTGACCATCCCTAAGTAATAACCCAAACTTCCAATTACCTTGCCCGAATTTTTCCCCTGATTTATTCAGGGGCTGCAACTGCACACGAATTATTTTATCTTCCGTATCCAATACAACCTTGACCAATTCACCTTGACTATTAAAATCTAACACCCCATTAGTGGATGGCAACTCATTGTCCCCTTGTGGGGCAAAACCCTTGATATTGACACCTTGCAACACCATACGTTGCACCGGATAAAGCGCATCCCTGCCAGCCGCCGCAAACAACGGCATCACTGCACTAAAAAAATTAGCGTTAATCACCACGTCGTTGACTTCCACCTTGGCAATCTCTTTTACTGGAGAAAATACGGTTAGCAAATTAAAATTTAATACTACGCTTTCAACTTGTGCTTGTATTGGGTTACCCATCTCTACATTTTGCAATTCCAGCGTGGGCATGGGTAGCAAATTGGCGCGCATTGCACCTATCTTCACTGGCTGCTTTAATTGCGTGGAAAGCGTTAGCTCTGCTTCCTTGATATATTCTTCCATAGGCAACATATAAGGCAATAAAAATATCGCGCCGACCACCGATATAATCAACATCAGGCTAACTTTAACTACTGGCAACGGCTTGCGTGGGGAGCGAGGGACGCGCTGCACAGGTGGAACGGCAGCTTGTTGCACTTGCGCTACTTGCGTTTGCGCCTTGGTGCGCTGCTCAGCTTCAGACCAGACCTTGGCTTGCGCCTCCACCAATTTCTGAGCTTGACCATCTTCTTTGCCCTGCATCAGTCTATCTGTCGCACCAGATAGCTCTGTACCTGAAGAAACTCCACCCGCCTCTACACGACTCTTTTTCGGCGACTTTTCAGCCTGCAATCTTATTTTCTTTGCAACTTTAGCTTTAGCCTCCTCTTCAGCCTGCAACCTTACTTCCTC
>JAKFXW010000107.1 GCA_021731185.1 Gallionellaceae bacterium | reverse complement strand
TAAAATACGATCGGGCGTAAATAGCCGGATTCCAGTTTATTTTGTTTGACCACCTCGCATTGCGCTTGCATGATCGTCGCCTGGTCATACGGCATTTTCATTTGAAAAATATGTGCGGAATTAAATAACCGCGCAGTATGTTCCTGTAAGCGAAAAATGGCCGTGCCTTTCGTTGTTTTATAAGCGCGCACGCCTTCAAACACGCCCATGCCATAGTGCAGTGAATGGGTTAAAACATGTGTAGTGGCATCGCGCCAAGGGACGAGCTTGCCGTCATACCAGATTAACCCGTCGCGGTCGGACATAGACATATAGTGTGATTCCTGTTAATTTTCGAGAATTCGCGATTTTAGCTTCTTCCGCGCAGTTTATGAAGCCTGGAATGAAAATTTTAAAATGAACCCTTGCAACTTTTTAGAGCTTTGGTTACTCTTAGTACTGCTGTTCAATTAATCTGGAGAAATCACTATGCAACCCATACAACAATTTCAAAACCTAGGTCAAGCTATCCCTCAATCAGGGGCGATGGCACTTGAACGAAACAAGGTTCTTCGCAACACGTACATGATGTTAGCACTGTCCATGATTCCAACAGTTATTGGCGCGTTTGTGGGCATGTCAATTAACTTTTCATTCTTGGCTGCCAGCCCCATCATGGGCGCGCTACTAATGTTTGGCGCAATGATGGGTTTAATGTTCGCCGTTAGCGCATTACGCAATAGTGTCTGGGGAGTCGCCGCACTCTTGGGCTTCACTTTCGTGGCGGGCGTGTTCTTAGGCCCCATCCTACAAGTGGCACTGAATCTACGCAACGGTGCTGAGTTAATCGGCATGGCGGCTGGTGGCACGGGCATCATCTTTTTCTCGCTGGCCACTATCGCCACGGTCACCAAAAGAGATTTCAGCTTCATGGGCAAATTTTTGTTCATCGGTCTGATTTTGCTGATCGTCGCATCGCTGGCAAACTTATTTTTCCAAGTGCCCGCCTTGTCGCTGACCATCTCTGCCATTGCGGTGATGATCTTCTCGGCTTACATCCTGTTTGACGTGAGCCGTATTGTGAACGGCGGTGAAACTAATTACGTGATGGCCACACTGGGATTATTCCTCAGCATTTATAATTTGTTTACCAGCTTGTTGCATCTGCTGATGGCGTTCGGCGGTCAACGTGATTAATTAATTTACGAAATAAAAAAGGCGACCTGTTGGTCGCCTTTTTTATTTCTCTAACATTCACTCACGCACACTTAAATCAATGTATCTCAAACACTGCTATCGATTCCACATGTGAGGTGTGCGGAAACATATTCATCACACCAGCTGCTTTTAATAAGTAGCCTTTTAAATGTACTAAAATTGCTGCATCTCGCGCTAATGTGGCTGGGTTGCACGACACATACACAATGCGTTTCGGCGCGGTATCCGGCGTGATCGACTTCATCAGTTCACTTGCACCATCGCGCGGCGGATCAACCAACCATTTATCAAACCTCCCAAGTTGTGTCAGCAAGACTTCGCTTATCTCAAATAAATTCATCACACGAAATTCGGCATAGCCACGCGCTTTTTGCGACGCGGTGTCTTTTGATAAAGCATTGTATTGCGCATTTTGTAAAGCGCGCTTAACTAATGCATCACTGCCTTCTATACCCAATGTATATGCGCCACGCCGTGCAATCGGCAACGTAAAATTTCCTAAGCCACAGAAAAAATCTGCGATGCGTTCACCCGCTTGCGGGTCGAGCAAACGCATGGCACGACCAACCATAATCCGATTCATATCGGCATTCACTTGCGTAAATTCGGTGGGTGCAAATGGCATGGTGATGCCGAACTCAGGCAGGCTATACGACAGTGCTGGCGCGTCCAGCGGATAAAATGGCGCAGCCGTCTCTGGCCCTTTAGTCTGCAACCAGAATTGCACAGCGTGCTGATCGGCAAATTGCTTGAGTACCGTCTCGTCAACTGGCATTAGCGGGCGCATGATGCGCAGAACCAGCACATCCACATGCTCGCCTACCGCCACTTCAATCTGCAGTAGCGCGTCACGAATAGTCAGGCTTTCGCACATCTGTGCCAGCAGGGGCAACAAACGGGCAATCTTCGGCGTGAGAATTTCGCAATACTGCATATCAGCTACATAGCTTCTGCGTTTTTCATGGAAGCCGACTAGCGTTTTATTTTTCTTGATGACATACCGCACCGACAGCCGCGCACGCTGCCGATAGCCCCACGCCTCACCGTAAATGGAGGGCAAAATATTTTCCGGTTTAACCTTGCCGATGTGCGCCAGATTATCTTCCAACACACGCTGCTTGGCTGAAACCTGCGCGCGTGCATCCAAGTGCTGTATGGAGCAACCGCCACACACCCCGAAATGTGCGCACTTCGGCTGCACGCGCATAAAACTTTGTCGAAAAATTTGATCGACTTGTGCCATTTCAAAGCTGGGCTTTTTACGATAAGACGAATAGGTTACACGCTCGCCAGTGATCGCCCCTTCGATAAAAATAACTTTGCCCTCAGCATGAGCAATGCCGCGACCTTCCTGGTCGAGCGATTCAATGATTACGGGATTTTGGGATGGCATATTTATTAGGCAAGTGAAGCAGGAAAGCTACAGCTATTCCAACCTTTTCTTAATTCCAATTCCATTTTATCAGTGCTACTGTGTTGGCTTTCGCGCTCGCTTCTAGCCGTACTACTTGTACTGTCTTCACCCGCAAGGGGTAGACCGTGGTTGTAAAGCCGATGAATCGGCAACAACCACGCACCGTCGCTCGCTTGTCGCCGCCTTGTATCACTTTCAAACTGAAATGGGAATAACAGGGGGTGGAGCTTGGCTCTTCCCTTAACAAAGAGAATGTAGAGAAGAGTGAGTCTGAAAAAATGGATTGTTATTTTCCTGGCATAGGCCATGCTGCTAAAAATTCTTTCCAATGTGGCTCTTCATGCTTACTTAAGGTATGACGCACCAACTCACATTCTTTTTCATAACGCGCACGAGAAAATTGTCCCCGCATCAATTGAAAACGAGCGAACACCAAATACGTATTCACTACGTCAGTCTCGCAATAATTGCGAATTTCCGCCAGCTTGCCTTGCTGATAAGATTCCCACACCTTGCTGCCATCCATACCCAGCTTGCCCGGTAAGCCGATGAGTTTAGCCAGTTCATCCAGCGGTGCATTAGCACGTCCGGTATACATGGCGAGCAAATCCATTAAGTCTAAATGGCGCGAATGGTAACGACTGATGTAATTATTCCACTTAAAATCCTTGTCGTCCTCGCCCTGATCCCAATAGCGCGCACACTGAATGCCATGAATCAGTCCGCGATAATGCAGCACTGGTAGATCAAATCCGCCGCCATTCCATGACACGATTTGCGGTGTGTACTTGTCGATACCCTCAAAAAATCGCCGGATAATATCGCCCTCGTTATCCTCCAGCCCACCCAATGTCCACACGCGAAAATTATCGCCCTCACGCAGTGCGCACGAGATCGCCACGACACGATGCAGATGATGTTGCAAAAAATCGCTCCCCGTCTTCTGACGGCGCATCTGAAAAGCCATCTCCGCCACATCGGCATCACTCACGGCCTCATCCAGGCTATGCAGTAGCCTCAGTCCAGCAATATCTGGAATGGTTTCAATATCAAAAATAAGTGTAGGTATCATGATTGTCTGAATTTACAATGGCCGCTGCGAAAGTGTGTTAAGTTTAAATATCCATGTCCATGCAAATTATACGCACAACTGTATTGCTCTACCTACTTGCCGCGATGTCGGCAACGTGGGCTGAGCCCGTGCCCTCAACGAAGACTTTTACGCTGCATATTGGTATGCACCGCATTCAGGCAGAAATCGCCGACACCCCGCAAAGTCGTGAGCGCGGTCTGATGCAGCGCACTCACCTATGCGAACACTGCGGCATGTTGTTTGTTTTTGAAGAAGCTGCGAAACATGGCTTCTGGATGAAAAATACGCCATTGCCCCTAAGCATTGCTTTCATCAACGCTCAAGGAATTATTATCAACATCATTGAAATGCAAGCTAACACGACCACCATACATCAAGCACAAGAGGATGCGCTATATGCGCTGGAAATGAACCGAGGCTGGTTTGCCCTGCGTGGCATTAAACGTGGCGATGTAATCCGACGATCTAAAACAGTTCGCAAATAAAAATCCCTGAAAAATATTTCAGGGATAGGCTTAATTCCAGATTCTTGTTATACATCACCTCTTATTCCAGAAAGTAATTGGACGGAGAACGCGAAGCCAAGAAAAAGCGCGCATAACTCAGGCAACGATGCTATCGGTTCCAATACTAATTAGAATAATTTTTTGCGGCAAAATCCCAATTAACCAAGCCCCAAAAAGTTTCCACATATTTAGCGCGGGCATT
>JAKFXW010000094.1 GCA_021731185.1 Gallionellaceae bacterium | reverse complement strand
GGGAGAAGGACTTTGCATCCCTCTCCCTCCGGGATAACCAGCGACTTGGCTGGCGTAGTTTGCCAGCTTAGTCGCATGGCTAGTTGTTTCACCCAGAGGGAAAAAGGGTGAGGGAACAATCTGACATTATTAAATTAGAAATGGAATTACAATTAACACTGTTTCTAATGAGAATTGGAATTAGATCGCACAACAAACCGCGCTTTACTCAGTCCCCAACAATAAATGCCGCACCATCATTTTGGTATGCACCAAACCTATGCACCCCACCCTTGCGCCGCACTTATTTATTGCACGCCCTTCCAAGATATTTCCAGCAATTTATCTAACGAGTTGATTTTTAATAAGCAAGCGGATGGCACAGCTATTGCTAAATAACTTACAAACAGACTTACAAACAGTTATGGGCAATAGCCATGCACGAAACGAAATCAATTTGTTGCTACTGCGGGGTCGGGTGCGGAGTCATCATCCGCACGGACATCGACGCTGGCACAGGCGCAGCTAAAATCACGGGCGTGCGCGGTGATCCTGACCATCCGGCGAATTTCGGGCGGCTGTGTACTAAAGGTTCAACATTACATCTGACCACACATGAGGAAATGCGTGCGCTGCAGCCTGAAATACGTACCGAGCGCGGCGTGCCTCGCCAGCCTGTGAGTTGGGATGGGGCGCTGGATGCGGTGGTAGATAAATTTGCCAGCATCATTCAGCAACACGGGCCGGATGCAGTCGCTTTTTATATTTCAGGGCAGTTATTAACCGAAGATTATTATGTCTTCAATAAGTTGGCGAAAGGTTTAATCGGCACGAATAACGTCGATACCAATTCGCGCTTGTGCATGTCGTCGGCTGTGGCGGGCTATAAAGTAACGCTCGGCATGGACGCACCACCGGGATGCTATGAAGATATAGATCACGCGCAATGTATTTTCATCGCGGGATCGAACACTGCGTTCGCCCATCCCATTCTTTTTCGACGCATTGAAGATGCGCGCAAGAAAAATCCCGCACTCAAAATGATCGTGGTCGATCCGCGTCGCACTGATACTGCCAGCATGGCCGATTTACATTTGGCGATTTTGCCCGGTACCGATGTTGCATTATTTAACGCCATGCTGCACGTCATGCTGTGGGAGGGTTGGTGCGATCAACAATATATAGCCGCGCACACAGTCGGTTTTGAACAACTCAAAGCCACGGTTAAAGATTTCACCCCGCAATTTGCCGCAACAATCTGCGGCATTGCCGCCGAAGATATTGTGCAGGCTGCACGCTGGTTTGCCACCTCACCCGCCACGCTCTCTTTGTATTGCCAGGGGCTGAATCAATCGGCACATGGCACACATAAAAATGCTGCGTTGATTAACTTACATTTGGCTACCGGACAAATCGGCAAACCCGGTGCTGCGCCGTTTTCTCTCACTGGACAGCCCAATGCCATGGGTGGACGCGAAGTGGGTGGCATGGCGAATCTGTTATCCGGCCATCGAAATTTGGCTGATCCCAAGCATCGCGCCGAAGTCGCTGCCTTATGGGGCATTGCAGATGTGCCTGCCAAGCCGGGCAAGACGGCGGTGGAAATGTTTGAAGAGGTGCGTAGCGGTGCAATAAAAGCCATCTGGATCGCCTGTACCAATCCGGCGCAATCCATGCCCGATTTGAAATTGGTAAACGAAGCATTGCAAGCCGCCGAGATGGTAGTGGTGCAGGAAGCCTTCCGCCAAACCGATACCACACACTATGCCGATGTGCTATTGCCCGCCACCACCTGGGGCGAAAAAGACGGCACGGTGACCAATTCCGAACGTTGCATTTCACGTGTGCGGGCGGTTGTTTCCGCTGTGGGTGAAGCGCGACATGATTGGGAAATTGCGGTGGATTTTGGTCAGCGTTTGGCGCACCGTTTAGGCCGTCCTTCGTTGCTGGAATTCTCAAATCACGAAGCAATTTTTAACGAGCATCGCGAAACAACACGCGATCGCGATCTGGACATTACTGGCTTGAGTTACGCGCTACTGGAAAATTCCGGGCCACAACAATGGCCTTTCGTGACGGGTGCTGTGCAAGGCAAAAAACGCTTATATGAAGACGGCATTTTCCCCACCGAAAGTGGTCGCGCTAACTTTGTCGACACACCTTATTTACCCACCGCTGAAGATACCGATGCGCGCTTCCCGCTGCACTTCAACACTGGACGGCTGCGCGACCAATGGCATGGCATGAGTCGCACCGGAAATGTGGGACGATTGTTTAGTCACGTTGAAGAACCGCTGCTGTCCATGCACGCGGACGATATGGCGCGGCGCAAATTGATGGATGGCGACATCGTGCAAGTCACCAGCCGACGCGGCAATCTGCATCTACGCGTGACTGCATCACCCGAGATGCGCCCTGGTCAAACTTTTATGCCGATGCACTGGGGCAATCAATTCATGCGCGGATTGGGTGCGAATGCGTTGACTATCAATAAATTTGATCCGCAATCAAAACAACCCGAACTGAAACATGCTGCCGTGCAAGTCAGCAAATTAAATTTGCCTTGGCAAATAGTCGCCATGCGCAGCGGCGAGGCTGCCCATCGTCTGGCGCGCTTACAGCCACTGCTGGCGCAATTTGATTATGCCGCGCTGGGTTTGTATGGTCGCGATAATGAATTGGTTATCCTGCAAGCAGCACATCACGCCGCCGCACCCGATGCGCTACTCAATGAGATAGACGAAATTTTGCAATTGGATGATGAGCACAAAGTAATGAATTATCGCGATGCCAAACGCGGTATTTCCAAACGCGCCTTGCTGCATGGCGATCATTTAATCGGCGTGCGTTTAACGGGTGAAACCGTGGCACGTGATTGGCTGAAAGAACTCATCGCGCAAACAACTGACACAAAACTTTTACGCTCATGGCTGTTAGCGCCGGTGAGCGCGCCGCCTGCCGGACAAAATCCGCGTGGGCGAATAATTTGCAATTGTTTTGACGTGGCTGAACAGGAAGTTGCCAATGAAATAAAACTCGGCATGGACTTACCCGCCATCCAGAAAAAATTAAAGTGCGGTACCGAATGCGGCTCATGTTTGCCGGAACTTAAACGACTGTGCGCGCAAGTTACCGTTGTGGGAGCGCAACCATGATGCAGCCGGCCATGATTCATTCAACCAGCTACTCGGCCTATATCAAGCGCATCGGGCGCGGCGCACATGCTACCGATTTAGAAGAACACGAAGCCTACCAAATGTTTTCCGCCATGCTCGATGACGGCGTGGCAGATTTAGAGCTCGGCGCAATTGTTTTAGCCATGCGTATGAAATCAGAATCTGCCAGCGAGATCATGGGATTTTATCGCGCCATGTCAGAGCGTATTTATACTTTGGATGCGCTCAATACATCCGGCTCGCCCTGCTTACCCGTGGTTTTACCCTGCTACAACGGCGCGCGCCGACAAGCCAATTTGCTGCCCTTGCTCGCGCTGCTGTTACGCAACTATGGCATTCCTGTTTTATTGCACGGCGTATTGCAAGGTAACGCGCGCGTCACCACCGCCAGTATTTTGCGTGAGCTGGGAATCGCGCCCAGCGTTAACTTAACGCACGCAAAAAAACAGCTTAAAGAACAGCGCATAGCTTTTCTACCCACCGCAGTTTTGTCCCCAGGACTGGCTTCAATATTGACCTTGCGTGATCGTCTGGGGGTGCGTAATAGCGGGCATTCTTTAGTAAAACTATTAGACCCTTTCCCTAGTGGTTGCTTGCGTGTGGTCAATGTGACGCACCCAGAATATCTCAACAAGATGAATGAATTTTTAATCACCATTGGCGCACGTGCGCTGTTATTACGCGGCACGGAAGGCGAGCCTTACGCCAACCCCAAGCGCCGTCCACAAATGGATTTTTTTAATGCGGGCAAACAAATTACCTTATTTGAGGCAGAAGAAGGCACGCTTAAACAGCCCCCTCCCCTGCCCGCCGACATGGATGCACTGACCACAGCAAACTGGATCAGCCGCGTACTGGCGCATGAAATACCCGTGCCACAACCCATCATCAATCAACTAGCCTGCTGCTTGTATGGCAGTGGTTACGCGGATGACATGAGTCAGGCGATTGCGTTGGCGGCGGGCAAGACAATGCGTTTTTCTATCGCGTAATTTTTTAAGATGCTTAGGAGGTAAAAATGAGTAAAGGACAAGTATTTTTAATCGGTGCCGGCCCTGGCGATATTGATTTACTCACGCTCGGCGCGGTGCGCTGCATCGGCCTGGCTGATGTCATTTTGATCGATGATTTAGTCAACCATGAAGTGCTGCAATTTTCCCGACCCAATATCCCAACCATATATGTGGGCAAGCGCGGTGGATGCGTGTCCACGCCGCAGCGTTCATTCATAGAAAAATGATTGCGCTGGCACAAGAA
>JAKFXW010000153.1 GCA_021731185.1 Gallionellaceae bacterium | reverse complement strand
ACTCCATGCGCAGCCAGCCGGTTGCCATCGAGTCATCATCGCTTTGATTCTCACCAAAGTCGGCGGTTTGGCTGCTCTCAAGTTGGTTCGTCCGGGTCAGCCTATTGGTCAAGTTGCCTTGGTCACTGGCGCGTAAATCAGAGGCCTCAACGTCTTTGTAACCCATCAGCTTGAGGTCTGACAGGGTGACGCGAATCAGGCGCGCAACATACGGACAGTCGGCCAACAGTGGCGTATTCCAGTCACGATCAACCAATAAGTCCTCGGGGCTGAACGCTTCGACCTTCACAATAGACCGCTTCTCAGTCTTCTTCATGCGCCCGGTGTAAACCGTGACAGGCTGGCCCATCTCATCAAGTTGAGGTTGACCGTCCTGCCCCATTATCGGCCCAGGTGTCGCCGACTCGATCTCGCTATCCTCTGCTTCTTGCAGCATCATCGCCAGCATCTCAGCCGTCGCGCCCTTGAATGGCACGCTGGAAACTGTCTCAGTATCTTCTTTGCGCCACATCACAGCGCAATTCTTGATCGTCAGCATGTCCTTGAGCGCGGTGTAGAGGATTAGGAAGCCGTTGTTTTGCTTGTAAAATACGTAATTACACGAATCAGTGGCTTGATCTGCGCCCTTCACGTCTGCGGCAGTATTAGGCTCAAACGATACCGCTTTATCGGTAGAGGTGAAGGTTTTGAGTAGCGCCGGGAGTATCCACTCAACCGAGTCGGACACGTCAGAGGCGACGATCTGAGACCAGCCCGGCTCTTCATTCCCATAGGGTTGCCTGTGATACTCCCTCATGGAAGCCTCACGCTCATAACCGAGCTGTCCATGAATATAATGCGAGGCAGACTGCTCTTTTGAGCGCAGCAACTCCAGCAAGTCATCCTCATGCATTTTCATATCAAAAAACCCCTGCTTTGCATAAAATCTACTGGATGTTTCGCGTGTTTCTGTTGATTACAGGGCTGGCAAAGAATCTGAATATTGTAATCCTCGTTCGCGCCGCCATTAATAAGTGCGATGATGTGATCCATGGGCGATCTTGGTTTGACGCTTGATAACGCCTCTTTGCATGCCGGACACTTGCCGCGCTGCAAGGTGAATAGTTTTGCAAATAAACCCTTTGACAGCGTGCCGCCAACGGATATTTTACGGGCGCGGCGGCTGTGGTTGTATCTGGTTACTGCATCTGGGTTCTTTTTCTTCCAATCAGCGCTCAGCGTTTTTGACTTCTCTGGATTAGCCGCGACCCACGCATTGCGGCATTCCTGCATCTTTTCAGGGTTGCTTAATCTCCAATTGCGAGACGCCAATGCACTTCGCACTGGGTTTGCTGCCGACCATTTATCTCTTGCCTGCTGTACCTTCTCGGCATTATTTGACCTGTACAACGCATTTGTAGCCTTGGTTCGCTCTGCATTCTCTAATCTATAAAGAGCGCTTCTTGCCTTCGCACATAACTTGCACTCGCCTTTCCTGAACCGCTCAGTCTCAACTTGGCACTTTTTGCAGAATTTAATCATGTGCAATTATACGCCTTTTCAAGCCAAGTATGCACGTTTGTATTTGATTGGCTTGGCGATGTTGCTATCGTTGGTCAGGCTATCGGCCACCAGCGCCATGTACCGAGCCGCATCAGCGCCGTGACTGAATTCGTCGTGCAGCGGCTGCGTGGCCTGCCCGGTCTTGCTGTTGATGTTCCATCGGTAGCGTTTCAGGCACTCCACCAGTCGCTCAGTCCTTGCCTTATTGAAGTAGATACGCGGGAATATCTCACGCAACCTGTCAATGCCGCTGTTGACCTCAATGTTGGGCACTTCCTCCACCGCCCATCCTAGCCCTTCCATCACTTGCCTATCGTCCTTGCCTGTCTGGTGGCGCTTGTGGAAGCCGTCATGCGGTAGCCATACCAATCCCCAGTTCATCGGCTGATCGTCCAGCCTCAATGCCCGTAGCTCCTGCGAGTAGTCGGCAAGGATGCGCTGATTGCCTTCGATATAGTGTATCACACGAATCTCGCTGGCGACACGCTGCACCAGTATCAGCGTCATACTGTCGGCCATTCCCAGGTCAAAAACGACGTGCGTCTTGAGCGCGCCGTCATGTGGTACTTCACGAATACGGCCAGCCGCGATAGTTGCGCTCATAGCGTCGAAGTATATGGCGCCCTCCACCGCCGGTTTACACTGCCCTCCCCAGATATGGTTGTAATCCTCCTCGCGCATCGTGGCGAGCGCGTGCAACCGCTCTTTCTCAAGCACTTCTGGGAACCACGGGTTGTCGTTGTAATTGATTTCAACGCTAATCGTGTCAGGCTGCGGGTCAGTGACCGCCATACGGTGCGTTTCGTCTGTATCCAATTCGGGATTGTAGGTAGCCCATATCTCAGAGCCATCGGCGCGGATAGTCGGCGTCAAGATACGCCACGACCGCTGAGTGATCGTGTGTGCCTCTTCGCACCACACCAGCGTGCAGCCTTCAAAGCTCTTGATTGATTCAACGGTTTGATCTGACAGGCCGGAGAAGTAGAAAGCAGACCCATTCAGGCCGCGTATCTCGTTTTCCAACACCTGGAAAAATGAGGATAAGCCAAGCGCGGCTATTTGATCCTTGAGCAGTTGGTGTACCGATTGCTTGATGGACTTCTGCACCTCACGAGTACAAAGAATGCGCTCAGGCTTGGAGAAGGCCTTGACGATTAAGGCGCGTGCTATCGACCAACTTTTACCGCTCCCCCTGCCGCCGCGAATGAACTTGTACCGGCTGGGGCTGAATAGCACGACCGCCAGCTTGGGCGGAAACTCGACGTTAAGAGCGTCCGGCGATGACATTAATTGTCCTTGGCAGTGCGGTATTGTTTATCTGGATGGCTGTGTCTGGAGTCTTGCCGAATACATTATCCTTTGTCCGGCCTAGCGTGGTGGATGCAGCGTTCAGGTCTTGGTAGCTTGCGGCCTCCTTGTCGATGGCCAGTTTGCGCATCGTCAAGTTTGCTACTGTCATGTTTGCCTTGTTGAGCCACTCCATGCGCTGGACAGCTTCGTCTACTGCCTGTGCCACGACCACTTGCTGTGCCAACTCCAGTGTGCCAAATTCCTCCCGAACCCTAATAGAGTCCGCAATGTGCTGTGCCAGAATACCCTTGCCCCACTTGTTTTTCTTCGCCCGATTGTCGATTGTCTTATACGGTATTCCAACCTCGTCAGATATATCGCGCAGGCTTTCCCCTTTTTCATAAAGGGCTTTTACCTTTGTCCATTGTTCTTCGGATGTTTTTGCCATTACACCGCCTCTGCGACTGCCTTGGTGCTATCTGCCGCCACCTCATCGAACGTCGCGCCTGTGGCCTCGTGTGTGGCTTGCTTGCCGGTGAACTCCTGCCAGCGGCGAACGATCACGTCCACATACTTTGGGTCTAACTCCATCAGGCGGGCATGTCGGCCTGTTTTCTCGCAGGCGATTAGGGTTGAGCCGCTGCCGCCAAATACATCCAGCACGGTGTCGCCGCCCTTGCTGCTGTTATTTAGCGCCATCTCAATCAACTCGACCGGCTTTTGTGTCGGGTGAACATACTTGCCCGTCGCGCCACGGCTCAGACTCCAAACGTCAGACTGAGCCTTGTCGCCATACCACGCGCCGCCTTTACAGTAGAAGATAAATTCATGCTGCGGCCTGTAGTTGGCGTTACCAAAACCGATTGACTTCTTGTCCCACACGATGCAAGCAGATGCTTTAAGGCCACATTCCTCCATCGCCGCTTCAAACTCGCTGTAGGTGCGCCAAGGGAAGCAAACGTAAGTCGAAGATCCGGATTTGCTGACCGTCACAGCCGAGGCAAGCGCGTCACGCACCAGAGCGATCAAGTCGTCGCCAGTTTTGGTGTCGCCCAATATGACGCCAAACTTTTTCACCGTCCCATCTGTGCCGCCAATCTTGCCAGCCCGCCCGCCGCCATAACTCATGCCATACGGAGGATCAGTAAAAACCATGTCCACGGGCGCTCCAGCCATCAACGTCTCAACCGCATCAATACTGGTCGAATCCCCACACATCACCCGATGCTTACCAAGCAGCCAAACATCGCCCAGCTTACTTGTCGGGTCTGGCTGTACCTCTGGCACTGCATCCTCATCGGCCAGGCCAGCGGGTATCTCTTCCGGCATCAGGTCGGCAATCTCATCCAGCGTGAAGCCGGTCAGCTCAAGGTCGAATCCCATCTCTTCCAGTTCGCCCAGCTCCAGCGCCAGCAGATCGTTATCCCAGCCAGCGTTGAGCGCAAGCTTGTTATCCGCCAGGATGTAAGCCTTCTTCTGCGCCGGTGACAGGTGCGAAAGTTCAATGACTGGCACTTGCAGCATCCCCAGCTTTCGCGCCGCCAGCAGCCTGCCGTGGCCTGCTATGATGCCATTGTCGCCGTCCACCAGTACCGGGTTCGTCCAGCCGAACTCTTT
>JAKFXW010000049.1 GCA_021731185.1 Gallionellaceae bacterium | reverse complement strand
AATCCTCCATGAGCCGCGTTGCAGACCAAATTGTGATGATCGCAAGACGCATCCCGAAGGCCAGGGGTTATTCTCCCTGGCGAGGGGTGCAACACAGCGAGCGCGCAATTTGGTCGCAACCCATATGGGACATGGCTTTTCGGGCGGCCTGCATTGTCGCAAGGCTAGCCAAGGGAACGACCCTTAGCGTCACCTTGCTCCGTGCATTCCATCCCGTAAAGCCGATGTCGCGGCCATGTGAGATTAAATCAGTGCTTCCTTTAATCACATCATGAAATTTTACCTATTGCTTGCCAGCCTGGCCTTAACTGGATGCGCTGCAAATCCAACCCATCCTCAAGATCCGCTTGAATCGCTGAATCGTAAAATTTTCCAGTTCAATGAGACCGCTGACAAAGCCGTACTCAAGCCTGTCGCTAAGGGATATGACGCTGTGATGCCGGAATTTGCCAAGCTCATGGTGACAAATTTCTTCTCTAATCTTGAAGACGTTGTCACAACAGCAAATGATCTGCTGCAATTTAAATTTGCCCAAGCCGCTTCTGATGGCAGCCGCGTTCTTTTTAATTCAACTTTTGGGGTGTTTGGTTTGTTCAATGTGACCGACAGGCTGGAAAAGCACAGTGAAGATTTTGGTCAAACGTTGGGCTACTGGGGCGTGGGCAATGGTCCGTATATCGTATTGCCGTTCTTCGGCCCCAGTGCACTGCGTGACAGCGTGGGGCTGTATGCAGATGCAATATCCAACCCTGGCAACCATATTCAAGACATCTCCACACGCAATCAATTATATGTGCTGGATAAAATTAACATCCGTGCTAAATTGATCGCTCAGGAAAAACTTCTGGATACAGCGGCACTAGACCGCTACTCCTTTCTCCGCGATGCGTATTTACAACGACGCATTAGCCAAGTACATGATGGAACCCCCCCTCGTGTAAAATTTGAAGATGAAGATTTTTAGTAGCAATAACTAAAAAAGGGCTTGCGTTTAGGCAAGCCCTTTTTTCTGGCAACCGCTTATTATACATAGCGTCATAAATCGTAGCGAGCGGATGAAGGGCAAGGCGTGCGGCGCACAGGAGCCGGAGTGTACATAGACGTACATGAGGACTCCGAGCACCGTGCAACACAGCCATTCATTCGTGCAGTAGTTTTATGTCGCTATGTTTAATTTCCTGAACGTAATGCCTGTATACGCTCCTCCAAGGGAGGGTGCGTTCTAAAAAGAGACATCAACTTCCCATCGCCGGAAATACCAAACGCGGCAATTTGCTTGGGTAACGTCGCTTGTTCATGATTAACTTTTAGCTTTTCCAACGCGGCAATCATTTTTCCACGACCCGCAAGCTTTGCGCCTCCAGCATCTGCACGAAATTCACGTTGCCGTGAAAACCACATCACAATGATGCTGGCCAGGATACCCAGAACCAGTTGCGCAATAATACTGGTGATGAAAAAAGCCGGGCCTTGACCGCGCTCTGTTTTAAATACGACACGGTCAACCAGATGACCAATAATGCGGGAGAAGAAAATCACAAAAGTATTCACTACCCCTTGAATCAAAGCCAAAGTGACCATATCGCCATTGGCTACGTGGCTAATTTCATGCGCCAGTACGGCCTCAGCTTCATCGCGGCTCATGGCATGTAACAGCCCAGTGCTGACTGCTACCAGCGCGTTGTTGCGATTCCAGCCCGTCGCGAAAGCATTCACATCCGGTGCGTCATACACAGCTACTTCCGGCATCCCTATGCCAGCTGCTTGTGCCTGACGGCGCACCGTTTCCAGTACCCAGCGCTCGGTTGGATCCGTCGGGCTAGTGATCATATGTGCTCCGACCATGCGCTTGGCTGACCACTTCGACAAAAATAGTGAAATAAACGAACCCGCAAAACCCATCACTGTGGACATGATTAGCAATGATTGAAAATCAATGCCGCCACTTTGATCCAGCATCGTATCCACACCCAAAATACGCAGGGTAATGCTGATTACTAAAAGCACTGCCACGTTTGTCAAAACAAACAAGAAAATTCGTTTCATGCCTTCACCTCCATTAAACAACGCTCTATATAAACTAACAATAAAACTAAAACGGCGCGCAGTCTACCACTTCTATATACGCTTGCCACCGTATATGGTGCAGTTTATTAAAATTTCAAGAACCTGTCTCACACTACCCGTGCATTGGAATAATTTTTGTCCAATAAGTTGCCTGCTTTTTCCTGCAAGCCAGGTTCGGTTAAATAAAAGTGTTGCATTTAGTACTAACTAGTATCATAATTAACCAACGCTCCGAAGTGGAAGCACTTAATTTTGAATATCATGCACGGAAAAACATTTCTTCCCGCCTTACGCGAGATTGCCAGAACTTATCAGGAGTTCGGCTCCTATTCAGCTGCCCATGTGCGCACCTTAGGTCTGACCCCCTCTCAGTTTGACATCATTGCCACGCTCGGCAACACCAGCGGCATGAGCTGCAAAGAGCTCGGCGAGAAAACCTTGATCACAAAAGGCACGCTTACTGGCGTGATTAGTCGTCTCGAAGCAAAGAAGTTTATTAGTCGCATTCCTTCGCCGAGTGATGCTCGCAGTCAAATTATCCAATTAACGCGAACAGGTGAGGCGCTTTTCGCACGCATCTTTCCTGCACATATCAAACATATTGATCGCATATTTACTAATTTTTCTCAATCCAATCTGGATAAGTTAACCCACGATTTACAGAAACTGCGGCATGCTGTGATTGCTGCCCGTGTGAATCAAAAATCGAACAATTCCTAAAATCAATCAAACTGGTAACGGAGAAAAATAAGTGGATATATCTATACAACAATGGTTGGATCATCCCGCAGTGCAGAGCGGCCTCATGCCATTTGTGGTCGCCCTGCTGGTGGCAAAATTATTACAAGGAGTACGTTTGAGTGGCTTAGCAATTGTTGCCGGATTTGCCACGACGGTTTATATCATCAGCGAATTTTCCTTCTCGCCGCTCACCGCAAACCGCAAAATTATATTGTTGGGGATCGTCTCCACCCTGATCGCCATTCCGTTCATCAATTTAAGGGGCATGCGTCTGATGCTGACAATTGCCGGCAGCGCGGCGGCGGTGTGGACTGTACAAAACATCCTAAAACAGCAGGAATTACAAATTATGTTGCTATGGGGCGCGGGATGCGCCGTGTATGTTGGCTGGTTAATCTATTGGATGGACACTTTACAACAATCACCCGTGCGCGTAGCCAGCGCAGGCATGGCGCTCGGTTTCGGGACAGGTCTCGCCACACTAATCGGCGCATCAGCCTTGCTCGGACAACTGGGTTTGGCACTCGGTTCGGCGGCCAGTGCCTATCTGGTCATCATGTCGCTAACCAATCGCCCTCTGCCTGCGGGTCGCAGCCTCACGCTGCCGTTGTCGCTAATAGTTGGCCTGCTGGGTTGTGTCGGCGTGCTGGCCGCTCTACTGCCCTGGTACTGCCTGCCAGTATTAGCACTTATTCCGATCATAACCAAACTACCAGTTTCCGAGAAATATGCGGTTTGGTTGCAAAGCACACTGTTCACCGTCGCCACGCTAAGTTGTGCGGCAGTAGCTGTGTATCTAAGTTGGCGTGCCAATGGCTTGCCGCCCTTTTGAATTTTTAATTACCGGAGTTATACATCATGAAACGTTCTACCTTATTTGCCTTACTTATTGCCAGCAGCCTGTCGCTGAGTGCCCATGCAGCAGACTCTTTCACCATCGATCCCGAGCACACCTCTCAACACTTTAGCGTGAACCATCTTGGCTTTTCTTCCATGCAAGGTCGTTTTGACAAGAGCAGCGGCAAAGTCACGCTGGATTCTGCCGCAAAAAAGGGAACTGTTGAATTCAGCGTTGAAGCAGCTTCAATCAACACAGGCCATACCAAGCGTGATGAACACCTACGCTCTCCTGATTTTTTTAACGTGGCTGAATTTCCATCGATTCAATTTAAGTCGACTGCCATTAAATTCAAGGGTAATAAACCTACCAGCGTAGAAGGTAATTTGACACTGCTAGGCGTGAGCAAGCCAGTCAAGCTGGACATTAGTGCTTTCAATTGCGGCCTGCATCCTATGGATCCAACCCAGAAGAAATTTGTATGTGGCGCAGATGCCAGCACGCAGATCAAGCGTTCTGACTTTGGCATGAAGTATGGCTTGCCAGCAATAGGCGATAACATCAAGTTGGTATTTGCAATCGAAGCAATCAGAGACTAAATTTTACCAGCCAAATAAAAACGGCAGGCTCTAAGCCTGCCGTTTTTATTTGCGCCGTTTTTATTTGCCAGCTACCTCGTTATTCCAGTTTCCGATAAAAAGGAGCACAAGGCGGCAAGGATGAGGCGACGAAGACAGTACATTTGAGTACGGCTAGGAGCCGAAGACGAAGGTAACACAGTGATCGTTTTTATCGGGAATTGGAA
>JAKFXW010000150.1 GCA_021731185.1 Gallionellaceae bacterium | reverse complement strand
GTTGGCGCGCTGCTGTTGCAAATCGGCGGTGCGGGCATGTTGATAGGTTTGGGCGGCGGTGCAGCTTCTAGCATGGACACTGGAGCGAATACCGAAAATTTGGATTTTGCATCTGTGCAGCGCGGCAATCCAGAGATGCAGCGGCGCGCACAAGAGGTCATCGATCGCTGCTGGCAAATGGGTGGCGACAATCCGATTTTATCGATACATGATGTGGGTGCTGGGGGCATCTCCAATGCCTTGCCAGAATTGGTACACGGTGGTGGACGCGGTGCAAAATTTGAATTGCGTGCCGTGCCCAGTGAAGAGCGCGGCATGTCGCCTTTGCAGATTTGGAGCAATGAAGCACAAGAGCGTTATGTGTTGGCAATTGCACCTGAACGGTTGGCGGAATTCGCAGCACTGTGCGCGCGCGAGCGCTGTCCGTATGCGGTGTTGGGGCAGGCCACAGCCGAGAACAGGTTGATCGTGCAGGATGAATTATTTAATAACAATCCGGTTGATATGCCGCTCTCGGTGTTGCTGGATAAGCCACCTAAAATGACGCGCAATGTTAAGCGCGAAACTGCGAAAAGTGTTGCATTGGATACCAGCAAAATAAAACTCGACGATGCAATTGCGCGCGTGTTGCGCTTGCCTGCGGTGGCTGATAAATCTTTTCTGATTACTATCGGGGATCGCACGGTTGGTGGACTCACCGCACGCGATCAAATGGTAGGTCCCTGGCAAGTGCCCGTAGCAGATGTGGCGGTGACGCTACGCGATTTTCATAGTAACTTGGGCGAGGCATTTGCTTTGGGTGAGCGCACGCCGCTGGCCTTGCTGAATGCGCCTGCATCGGGGCGCATGGCGGTGGGTGAGGCGATCACCAATATCGCAGCGGCACGTATTCATAAACTTGGAGATATAAAATTATCCGCTAATTGGATGGCAGCAGCCGGGCATCATGGGGAAGATGCGGCGTTGTTTGATACCGTGCGCGCAGTCGGCATGGAGTTATGTCCACAGCTAGGGATCAGCATTCCAGTCGGTAAAGATTCCATGTCCATGCGGACTGCCTGGCGGGATGATGCGGGAGATAAATCGGTAACCGCGCCGTTGTCACTCATCGTGACAGCCTTCGCACCATGCATGGATGTGCGGCAAACGCTCACGCCACAATTGGTTGCTGATCTGGATACGGTTCTGGTGTTGATTGATTTGGGTGCGGGGAAAAATCGCATGGGTGGCTCGGCATTGGTTCAGGTTTATAAACAGATGGGTGACGTTGTACCGGATGTGGATGACGCAACCCAACTCAAAGCATTTTTTGAAATTATTCAGCGATTGAATCATGCAGGAAAATTGTTGGCCTATCATGATCGTTCTGATGGCGGATTGTTGGTCACGCTGTGTGAAATGGCGTTTGCCGGACATGTGGGTTTGGATGTTAATTTGGATGCGATGCAGGGCGATGACCTGGCAGTGCTGTTTAATGAGGAACTGGGCGCAGTTGTACAGGTGCAGCAGTCAGATTTGCAGCAGGTGCTGAGCGTCTGTCATACGGCACAGCTTACTGCGCTGCAAGTGGCAAAATTGAATGCGTGTGGCATGATAGAAATCACGCGTCAGCATAAAAAAATATTCAGCGAAAGCGGCGTGACACTGAAAAGAATGTGGTCAGAGACCACTTATCAAATGCAGCGACTACGCGATAACCCAGAATGCGCGCAACAAGAATACGATCACATATTGAACGCGGCTGATCCCGGTTTGCAGGTCAAACTCACTTATGATTTGCGCGAAAATCTGGTCGCGCCAGCGTTGTTAGGTATACGTCCTAAGATTGCAATTTTGCGTGAGCAGGGTGTGAATGGTCATGTGGAAATGGCAGCAGCGTTTGATCGTGCCGGGTTTACTGCAATCGATGTACACATGAGCGATATTTTGGCTGGACGTGTGAAACTAGCAGATTTCAAGGGTTTGGCGGCATGTGGAGGATTTTCTTACGGTGACGTTTTAGGTGCAGGTGCAGGCTGGGCGAAATCCATCCTATTTAATACAAAAGCGCGAGATGAATTTTCGGCGTTTTTTCAGCGCACAGATACTTTTGCTTTGGGCGTGTGCAATGGCTGCCAGATGATGAGTAACCTGCACGATATTATTCCCGGGGCAGCGCATTGGGCGCATTTTTCACGCAATGTGTCGGAGCAGTTTGAAGCACGTTTTGTAATGGTCGAGGTGCAACATTCACCCTCTATTCTTTTTGATGGAATGGCTGGGAGTATGATGCCTGTTGTGGTTTCGCATGGAGAAGGGTATGCAGATTTCAAATCTGCAGCACGTTTGAAAGCTACTCAACCCTCGGTTACTTTGCGCTATGTAAACAATGAAGGTCGCGCGACCGAAACTTATCCGCTGAATCCGAATGGCTCGCCACAGGGCATTACCGGCCTAACCACGCCAGATGGTCGTTTTAATATTATGATGCCACACCCCGAAAGATTAATACGCATGGTGCAAAATTCATGGTATCCGCCAAGGTCGAAGGAATCAGGGTGGGAAGAAGCGGGCGCGTGGTTACGCATGTTTCAGAATGCGCGCAAGTGGGTAGGGTGATGCACGGCACGGTGGAGTGATACTGGTGTTGTGATGAATTAGCAGGCAATAAAAAAGGGGCGCATCGCCCCTTTTTTATTTTGTGCGGATTGAATCTAGCGAGACTGCAAGCTACTCTCAATTTTTGCGAGTGCGCGCAAATTGCCGATAGCTTTTTGAATGGATTGCTGCTGCAAACGTTGGGAAATATTTTTTCTCACCTCTTGGTAAGCAGGGAATTTTAAATCCCGGATATCATCCAGCTTGATAATGTGCCATCCAAATTCGGTTTTAACGGGTTCGCTTAATTTGCCTTTCTTTAATTCCTTCAGTGCATTGGCGAAGGGTGGGACAAAATTGGAAGACAAACTCCAGCCTAAATCCCCGCCATTTATAGATGAGCCTTTGTCCAATGATTGTTTTTGAGCAATCTGATTAAACTTGGCTCCCTTTTTTAGGCGGGACAATATTTTTTTGGCTTCTTCTTCTTCTTTAACCAGAATGTGGCGAGCTTTATATTCACTTTCGGAGGTGGATTTTTTTAGCTTCTCATATTCTTGTTTGATGTCGTCTTCGGTGATCGGGTGTTTGGCAAAGTGGTCTTGCACAAATATGCCGATCAGTGCGGATTGTTGTGCAATTTCTAATTGACGTTTGGCTTCTGCTGTTTCGCTGAGACCATTTTTTGCTGCGTCTTGCGCCATCAGTTCCAGGCTAATTAATTCATCCTCCACGGCTATGCGTAGTTGCGGGGTATCTGGGCGACCTTGTCCGATAGCAGTTTTGATGTGTGCATCTATGCGGTCTGCGGAGATGGTCACGCCATTAACTGTGACAGCCTTGGTCGCCGACATGTGTGCGGCAGGCGCGTCTGCTGCTGCATCTGTTGTTACATCTGCTGCTACATCTGCTGCTACATCTGCTGCATAGACTGGGTTGCTGGACAGTGCCGCAAGAAAAGAAAGTGTGGCAAATCTGTAAAATTTCAGCATGGTTCGTTCCTTAAAGATGGTTTGGATTAGATATTAAAATGATTTAGGAAAACGCTGGTTAAGTGTCTACGCTGGTGAGTGACTGCGTCGCACGGCGTATGTATACCCACGATGGTTTCTGCACGCTGTACGCTTTGCACTTCCTTCCGCTCGCCGATTGTGCAGCATTTTCTTGAGGCTCAACGCTACTTATTTGTTGGGGCATTAGCGGTGATTTGCAGCGCATGAATATCCTGCCTCATCATGTCTCCCAAGGCAGAATATATCATACGATGTCGCGTGACGGTAGTCTTGCCGATAAACATGGCTGAGGCAATCTCCAAGTGGTAATGCCCACCACCCGAACGAGCGCCAGTATGTCCGGCATGTTTGTGGCTATCATCAATGATATTGACGTGTTGAGGCTGCAAGGCAGCCAGCAGGGTATGCATTTGTGCTATGGTTTGCTGGCTCATGTAGGGAATGTTTTTTTGAAGGGTTTAACAGTGATCTGTTCATATACCCCAGTTGTCAAATAGGGGTCGGCTTGCGCCCATGTTTCTGCCTCAGCCAGCGAGGAAAATTCTGCCACAATCAAGCTGCCGGTAAACCCTGCGGCGGCAGGATCGATTGCATCAACTGCCGGAAAAGGGCCAGCTAAAAGTAAGCGACCAGCATCTTGCAATGTTTGCAGGCGGGCAATGTGAGCAGGGCGCACGGACAGACGTTTGCTCAGGCTATTCGCTACGTCTTGACCGATGATGGCATACAACATTATTTCTCCTCCTGGTGTGTTATGTGCTTGGATAGGATGACTGCTTGCAACAGCATAAATACCAGCATCATGCCAGTCGCGCCGAATAGTTTGAAATTTACCCAGACATCGGTCGAGAAATTGAATGCTACAT
>JAKFXW010000072.1 GCA_021731185.1 Gallionellaceae bacterium | reverse complement strand
ACTTATTCCCTTGGCCATTTGCCGCAGTTTTTTGCGCTTGTTTGACCTTTTGTGTTTGTTCTTCTTCAATGGCTTTAATCAATTCAGCCGGGCATACCGACAAAGGCAAATGAATTACCTTTGTCTTCATCGGCACACCTTTCCTGCCTTTTACTATTTCGGGATTGTTATGTCTGGCCTTGATGTCAAAGCCATCGGCAAAGGCGGTTTTGGCATCACCATTATGGTTTTGAAGGGCTTGTAGTACTGATTCATAATTACTGCGCCTGCGCCCAGGCTGGGTGGTAATCAGGGTGTCTTTCAGCATTTTTTCCGTGAGCTGCGCCAGTGGTATGGGGATGCGGCGCATGGCCTGCGGGTTGGCAGTATGTACTTCACCTTTGCGCTTATGTCTGGGGCGGCGCGCCACGAAGACCTCAACCAACTTGTTTTTGACCTCTTGGTAAAATCCAGCCCATGGCTCGCGTAAAAACAGCCCTTGCTCCCTTGCTTGTTGTGAACTAATAACTTTGCCTGAAGCTCGCACTGTAAAACTGCCATCTTTGTTTTTCCTGAAGTGGTAACGATCTGGTGTGCGTTCTTCATTGGCAAAGTGACGGTTGACTCGCTCGATGATTTTTGGATTGCAAGCCGCGATTACGCAGGCATCCAGCGCATGGTGCAGGTCGCTTTTTTCGCGATCCTTGAGTTTTGCCAAGCCCCATTTTCCACGCAAGAAATCAGTGAGCCGCCCTTGCGGGTTACGTACACGCGCACGCATAAAGCGGTCATAGCGCAACTTGCCGGTATCATCCGGCAGTATTTCCTGCAACTCTTCGTCAACCGGGTTGCCAGCAAACTGGATATGTTCTCGCAACATGTGGGAAAACAAGCGAGTGACATAGCGCGTGTCTACCAGATTGCGCGCTTTGAATTCGTCGGTATCGCTCATTTGAGGTGCCAATAGACGGTGTTTCTTTTCCGCGCCCATTTCATAGCAACTTCTGACCCATGCTTCAAATGCGCGCCAGCGTTCTCGATCACCTGCGCCATTCAAAAAATCGTAGGGAATGCGATCCTGCTTGTTTTGATTCTCGCCAGCCAGCACCAGCACTTGATTGTCAAAGCTGTTATCAAAAGTTATGGAGCGCGGCCAGATATGGTCTATCTCGGTGTAAAAAGGGTCGGACAGGACAAGGTCAGGATTGAGGCCTTTTTGGCTGTAGGCGCTTTGTCCACCTTGCTCGGCATAAAGGCGCATTTTGATGAGTTGTGGTCCTGAAAGCTCATCATTCAATACTTCATTGCCATGTTGTTGGGCGAGATATGTGAGTCGGCTTCGGTATTCTGTTCGCAACTCATCTTTGCGCATCCGGTTTGTATCCTGCGATTTTTTGATTTGATCCCGATCTTTCTTGGAGCGTGATAAATCACGCGCGGTTTCAATGCTTACAAAGTGGGGCGATCCATGCTTCGCCACCAGCGCGTTAAATACCAATCGTGCTTGATTGAGAGAGCGGGCGACAACGGGGTTGGTCAAACCCTTGTAGCGCTTTTCTTCTTTAATTAATTTGCGACCATGCCGATAGCGTTTGAAGGGTGTTGTTTCAAAAGGTATCAAATATTTTTGGCGTGAGATTCCTTGCTTCTCGGAATGATTGAAGCCTGCTACGTTGCTGGCCGCGCTAAAAACTAAGCCGTCCTCAAGATGCGGCAATATCCGTATCAACGCTTCACGGCACAGGTTACGGTATTTGTTGAAGGTAATGATGGTTTGCAGGACTTCAATGTGCGCGGGTTGCAACCCAAGGTTGTGCCTTGTTAAGTCTGTACTGACTTCGTCATCGGTTTGGGCGGTTGCCAATACCGAAACAATGTCATCAATCGTGTTAGCCAACGCCTTGCCTTCTTCGCTTGTCGGTCGTTGCCAAGCCATTTGCCAGCAATGCCATAGCTCTGGGCTCTTCACCGCAAGCGCTTTTCGCAACGTATGCCAGCCTTTGAGTTCGATCAGTGTTGTAGTGGTTTCTGCGGCCTGTGGATTTTCAAATTCCAAAGGCACGATGCTTTTCTCTTCCTCTGCTTGTGCAATGCTTGCTTCACTGATGCTTACTTTCACAAACTCCCATTGCTCTGGCAGCTTGATTGGTTTTTTGTTGCGCAAGATTGCTTGCCGCCAATCGTGCAAGGTTGTCTGAGTGCTCACTTTTTTCAGTTCTGCCAGTATTGCCCAAGCCGGTTTGGGTATGTCTTTGATCTTGTTGTCTGCAATCAGTTGATAGCGTGTGCCTGATTCAAGGATGCGCCCCTGTTCATTGTCAAATGGCAAGTGTTCAAGATATTCTATGGACAGAGGGACAGTTTCGTACTGTTTGACTTCGTAGGAAAATTGCTCGCTGTTAGTTAATTCCAGCACGCGGCGCAATTCAGCAAAGCTGATTTTGGTATGGATCAGTTTCTCCATGGCCTTTTTTAGTCTGGCCTTTCTATCCTTATCCTTGCCTGCCCACTCTTTGAGTTTCTTTTTTCCGACGTTGTTGGACACATAAATCCACGCCCCGTCTTTGGTGGGCATCATCCGATAGCTCACCATGTTGAATGAAGCCTGTTGCCAGTCGGATGGAAAGCCTGTCTTCTCAATCAATGTGTCGCGCACCAACTTCATGGTTACCTTGCTGTGTTGGTAGGGCAGGTCTATGAGACATTGCCTTTCTTCCGGCGTAAGTTTTTCCGAGCCAATACGCCGGATTTTTATTCCATTGAGTTTTTCCAGCCAAGTAGCGCGCTCGCTGGTGAAGGCATTCTTGGGGGATCGGCGCGCATCTTTTGGTATTCCGTTTTGACCGGCGAATTCACATTCGCCAATCATCTCGGCTATTTGTACCTGATACAGCGGGGGATGCTGAATATCCAGCAAATCCAGCACGGCTTGGCGAAAGGTTTTTCCAATTTCCCGTGTTTGTGGGCCAATGGGTATGATCCCCTCTTGTTGACGGCTCATCTTGCGCAGATAACTGCTTTCAGGTGCGAGAGGGGTGTTGATGAAGAAGTGATGTTTGGCCTGCGAATCCAGCAGCCAGTTGATTTCATCGCGCAAATCCTTGCGATAAAACGCATGCATATATTCCTTGCCTTTGTTGCGGAGTGCTTTGCGAAAGATTTCTCTATCGTCCTCGTCTGCCGGAAATTTGGCATCGGATTCTTGAATCAAGCGATAAGCCAACGCGCCAATAGTGAGTCCGGGGTCGTTCCAACGTTTGCGATATTTTTCCAGGCGCTCGTTTGAGGCTAATAGGGCTTTTGTCAACGCCACTTTTTCATTCTTTGCAGCCTTTTCCGTATTGTCATCTGTGCCGCTATTTGCTTCATCGGAGGGAGGGGTGATCGAGGCACTGCTCGATTCTTCGGCATTGTGTTCCTCTGCTACTACTTGTTCGGCATCCGATAGCGTGATTTCTGCTTCAGCCTTGCGGAAAAAGTGAACCCCACGATGCTTGACTATGTGGTAAATCGCCCGCGCCAGTTCTATTTGCTGCAATTCCTGATGCAAACCTTTTGCTCGCAAAGCCCATGGGCCAAATTCATCTGCAATATGCCGAGCCCCGTCAACCTTGTTGTTTGATTTCGGGCGATTGGGGGTAACCAGCAACTGTGCATTGGCTTCCGGGAGTAATCCGACATCAACGTATAGCTGCAATAGTTGATGCATGCGCCAACGTCGCATTTTGTTGCGGTTGCGCGCAACTCTGGCAGCGCGGCGGGTTTGATTATGCGGTTTGCCTTTGTCATCCTCACCTGAGTCGAAACACCGCACCCCAAGATCAACAATGCGGTTTTCGCCCAGCACCGCCCAGCCAACCGAGGCAATGCCTATGTCCAATCCGAAAGTCAGTGCGCCGAGATTTTCTTGCTTGCTTGTCATAGTGTTCTCCATGATAATGAAGTTGTTGTAGCTCATCCGGGGTGAGAGCCGTTGCTACAATAAAGACTCAGTCGAAAGACTGGATCTGTATCCAAAGCCCGACGGGGAAACCCGCCGGGCTTTTCTTTGTGTGTATTTGTGCTGGAAAGGGCGAGAATACGCCATATCTGGACATGGATGCAACCAGCCAGCAGTCATTGCTGTGATGTTTTAACTTTATCCGCAAAATGATTGAGCCGAGGTTAATGCCCACATTCGCTGAATATCTCAATGTTAAACTTGCAGCATGAGTGCAAATATCCATTTAATAATTCCCGATTTATTTCTGCCACAGCAATTTGCAGCTTCTGCGTGCAGCGGATTATCGTTGCCTGCGTTGGAAAAATTGCTGGCACGCTCGCAGCAGGAATCGATGGCGGCGCAGTCTTTGGAGGCGCGGTTGTGCGCACATTTTGGTGTGGAGGATGAGTCTGTCGCGCCGATTACTTTGCAGGCAGATGGAATGCAGGCAGAGGGATTTTACTGGCTGCGTGCGGATCCGGTGCATTTGCAATTGCAGCGCGCACAGA
>JAKFXW010000101.1 GCA_021731185.1 Gallionellaceae bacterium | reverse complement strand
CAAAAGCCACAAGGTAAATATCCAGCGCGCCCGACAATCCGAAAGAAGCAGCGACCAGCACTTCCTTGATGAAACCCAGCCCCCTGGCAGCTAATGAGGCGGCGGCCGCCACTAAGGCGGCATGCCCCATTTTCCGCAGTGGCGAGCGTCCGACGAACTCCCTCCATTGAGAGACAGCAGACGTTACACGCATGGACTATACCGATAGTAATTCAGGCGGATTTGTCGCATTCAACATTCAGACTGATGAGTGTGCCTTTGTCTTTGTCCATATGCGGAATATAGGCCTGAGAGAAATCGTCCATTCCAGCGTGCTCCGTTTGCCTCCAATCATAGTATTGTACATTGGTGAAACCAGAACGGTGCAGCAAATCGGACAATGAAGCAAAGTCAAAAACGTTGTAATGAATGTTGTACAGATAATCCTGCCGACCAAATAACGCCCCGATCACAAGATCAAGTTTTCCATCACGCTGGTACACCTCGCACAGCTTGGCAAAGTCCGGGACAGAAATTCGTAATACACCACCCGGTTTCAAAACCCGATGCCACTCACGCAATACCCGTTCCACATCCCGACGCTTAAAGTGTTCCAGCACATGACAGTTGTAAATCAAATCCACGCTGCTATCTTGAATGAAGGATAAATTGTCTATAGTTGCCACATGGTCAACATGTGGGTAATCAACAGCATCAATATGCACAAAACCAGGAATATGTCGTTTACCGCATCCAAGATGTAATTTCATGTTTTCTCCAAAATATTTTTATATGTCAGCTTCAACCCAGTAATCGAATAGGTTGGCCGTGGCACTATCGTTTGGATAGTGCCGCAAAAGCATGGGTCTCCCGCATTTGTCAATCACCGGAAATCTTTGCAAGATAACCCTCATAAGCCAAGGCCACCCCTTTTTGCAGATGGGTTCCCGCTTTCCAACCAAGTTGACTCATGCGACTGATGTCGAGTAGTTTACGCCGTGTACCATCCGGTTTACTTGAATCGAATGCTAGATGACCGTCAAATCCAACTACCATTTTGATCATTTCTGCCAACTCACGGATAGCCAAGTCTTCACCACAACCGATGTTGACCAAAGGTAGTTCGTCGGCAGTTATCAGTCGGCGAAAGTCAGGATCGGGAAGGTTCATCAGATACGCACAGGCATCGGCCATATCATCGCTGTAGAGAAATTCCCGCCGTGGAGTGCCCGTACCCCAAACAACAGCCTCTTTATCACCCCGCACCTTTGCTTCGTGCATCTTGCGAATCAGGGCTGGCAAGACATGGGAATTTTGCAGATCATAACTATCATTTGGCCCGTAAAGATTGGTGGGCATGACCGCCAGGTATTGGGTGCCATATTGCCGATTGTAAGACCAGCACATTTCAATGCCTGCGATTTTAGCTAGAGCATAGGGGCGATTAGTCGGTTCCAGGGGGCCAGTGAGAAGATATTCCTCCTTCATCGGCTGGGGGCAGTCGCGTGGGTAGATACACGATGACCCGAGAAACAACAGTCTTTTTACTCCTGCTCGCCAGGACTCATGAATGACGTTGGTCTGTATGGCCAAATTCTGATAAATAAAATCAGCAGGGTAGGTGCTGTTGGCATGAATGCCGCCCACCTTGGCCGCCGCCAGGAATACATATTCTGGCTGTTCTTTTGCGAAGAATTCTTGTACCACACGTTGATTGGTGAGATCCAATTCAGCGTGGGTGCGGGTGATAATGTTGCAGTTCTCGCGCATCCCTGCGCTCACCGCACTTGGGCATCCTGCCCGGCGCGTGTGGCCGCCCGTGTGTAGACGCCGCATCAGGGCGGAGCCTACGAGGCCACGGTGGCCAGCGACGTAAATTTTACTTTCGGGTTTCATCTGTGAAAATTGAGAGGTGAGAGAATAATTGGTTGTCATACAGTCATCACCCTTTTGATTCACCAGCAAATCTCAACGCCGCGCTTACCAGACCCTCGCTCAACCATATACCTCTTTTCTTCATGCTGTGAATAGCTTCATAAATGGACAATGGATACCCTTCCTGCTTGGCTCGCAGCAAAATCCCGAGTGATCCCGTCAATGAAAGTCCACTAAGCCTTGCAATGCGCCTGCCGACCGACTCATCAATACATACTGTTTGCATGCCCTGGTTCAAAGCAAGCTGAATAACAGCAGCCTCTCCGGAGTCGAGCGTGTTTTGCAACAAGGGCATAAGACTCGTGGATTGCATCCATTTCTGCAACCATTCAGCTTGCTCTTGTGTGGCGCAGCAAATCCTTGTGCACCATTCGCCATGATCTCCATGCTCACTTCATAGGGGACATGCACCTTGTGATACAGTGATTTGAGAATCGCAAGGTCACCAAGCGCCGCAACCAGCGCTATCAATGGCCCGGTATTTATAACGATCTCCCGCGGTCTAGGCATGCTTGGCATCCGACACCACTTCTTCTTCGTTATAAGCGATCATGGCCACGCCATAGCGATGTAAGCTGAGCAGAAAAGTCACCCGGTCAACACCGGCCAACTGTGCTGCCATGCCTGATGAGATACGCTTCATCTCAAACAACTTCACCGCCATGGCCATGCGCGCTTCATGCTCGAATTCCTCGGGTGTTTCTTGAAGTGCATCCGGCAGTGTTTCCGGATATTCGATATTAATCTGCATGACTATGCTCCGTGGTTTTGCTATGTGAAGCGTTCAGCATAGTGTTATAAAGGCGGCCATGGAAAAGCTTACATGCTCCCGCAAGCGGGAGGGGACTGATATCCAATGTATTGTGTACGGGGTTAATACTACTCATGGCGGTCAAACGTCCTAAAACCTTCGCGTCGGCACAACTCATCGCGCTCAGCAGATTTAAGGTCTTCCCGCACCATTTCTACTACCAGTTCTTTGAATCTGATCTTGGGTATCCAACCGAGCTTGCTTTTGGCCTTGCTGGGGTCTCCCAATAAAGTTTCCACTTCGGTGGGACGAAAATAGCGTGGGTCGACTGCCACGATACAACGCCCCGTCGCTTCGTCAAAACCTTTTTCTTCCACACCATCGCCTTTCCAATGCAGCCCAATACCCAGCTCATGGGCTGCCTCATTCACAAAGTCGCGCACGCTATGCTGTTCGCCGGTGGCAATGACATAATCCTCTGGTTGATCCTGCTGCAACATAAGCCATTGCATTTCGATGTAATCTTTAGCATGACCCCAATCCCGCTTTGAATCCAGATTGCCGAGATACAGACAATTCTGCAACCCTAGCTTGATTCGGGCCAGAGCGCGGGTGATCTTGCGGGTAACGAAGGTTTCTCCGCGAATCGGAGATTCGTGATTGAACAGGATGCCATTGCAGGCATACATGCCGTAGGCCTCGCGGTAGTTGACCGTAATCCAGTAGGCATAGAGTTTGGCGACCGCGTAAGGTGAACGCGGGTAAAAAGGCGTGGTTTCTTTTTGCGGGGTTTCCTGCACCAGACCATATAGCTCAGAAGTCGATGCCTGATAAAAGCGGGTTTTCTTTTCCAACCCCAGAATGCGCATGGCCTCTAGCAAACGCAACGTACCCAGCGCGTCGGAATTGGCGGTGTATTCCGGCTCTTCAAACGAAACCGCCACATGGCTTTGCGCGGCGAGGTTATAGATTTCATCGGGCTCGACCTGCTGGACGATGCGAATCAGGCTGCTTGAGTCCGTCATGTCACCGTAGTGCAAAATAAAGTTTCTGCTCTCCACATGCGGATCTTGATACAGGTGATCAATGCGATCGGTGTTGAACAACGACGCACGGCGCTTGATACCATGCACTTCATATCCTTTGCCCAGCAAGAATTCAGCGAGGTAAGCCCCGTCTTGTCCGGTGACACCGGTAATTAATGCGCGTTTAGTCATGTTTTTTTACTGTACTCTATTTCTCATGGTGGGCGGTGCCCGCCCTGCGTGGGCTCATGTGCCATTCCAAACATCTTCTTCGACACGGGTCAGAACATCATTTGCAAAACCCGTTGATTCTTGCAGATTGAAGAGCATGAATTGATTGGCGGCTGATGCTTCATTTGCGTCCAACACTATTCCTTCGACCGGCGCATCTACAGTATTGGTAGGGCTACCCCACTGCTGCTCACTTAGCAAACCCCCGTTCGCCCTGAGTTTGTCGAAGGGTTCTGGATGAGTAGCGGGTGGTTCGACAGGCTCACCACGAACGGCTAAGTGAACAGTGTTGGGGGCGAGCCCCATTATATCCGCAGGCACCGGCACACACGCTGCCTTTTTCATGCCTGTGCGTTCTTTATAAGGGCGGCTACAATGTCGCTTCGGAAAAAAAGGCCACCCACACAGGAATCATGCCGCCACCTGTTGCCATTGCGTTACCTCAACCACTGCATGTTTGCGGCGCGCGTCCGCGACAATGCCTTCCAGTTTTTCTACTACAGGGTCATCAATCCATGCATCTCCGCATTTTGTACAGACAAATGCAGGAACATCCCTGACGACGACTACACCGGTTTTCAAATCAACAGCAA
>JAKFXW010000102.1 GCA_021731185.1 Gallionellaceae bacterium | reverse complement strand
CCCTGTAAGTCCTCGCCGTTCGTTCGTCCGTCCGCCACACGCTGCGCGTGTGTACGGGCGGGCGGCCTCACGGCTGCGGCTTCAATGGTTGCTTGATTGTCAAAACCTGCTGACGCATTAACTGATAATTCTTTCTGCATGATAAATCTCCGTTCGTTGATGACGGAAGCAGTATCGGAAGATGCAAAAGGGGTGACCATTCCGGCTACATGCAGGCGCATATGCGGCTGCATGTAACTCAAGAAATTCGCGGGACTAGGGAGATGATGTGGGAATGTGTGGCTGCATGCAGTCGCAACTATTTAGATGTCTTCGCTTGTTTCAGATGTGTGCGCAATCCACCTAGCAAGGTATTGATGGCGGCATCTCTATGTTCAAAAAGTAGCTTTTCTTGTTTTTCATCCAGCAAGTCAAAGAATTGCTCAGCAGCTGCCGTTCTAGTGGAAAAATTGCTTCCCTCAGCTTGATAAAAATTGATGAACTTTTCCTTAATAGCATTCCTATGAGCATGCTTGGCTCGCGCTGCCTTGACAGCATTGCTGCTCACAGTGGTTACAATCGGCTGTTCCTTCACTGTTTCGTCGCATGGCTTGGCAGTATCGTCATAGATCATTACAAGCACGTATCGTCCGTCTACGCTAACCTCATCGGCTAAATCGCCGTCCATGTCGTATGGATGTTTTTCATTGTCTGGAAACCAGAATTCTGGGAGTGGCTCATTGTATGCCACGCACAAGCGTGCAAGTTGGCTACGAGAAATGAACATATTGCTAAAAAAACGTTTGCCAAAAACCTTGTTATCAATCGCCTTCTTGAATGTTTGCCGATAATGCCGGGCGGTGAAGCGCGGGGCATGGCCGATGAGTTCCAGTAAATAGGCTTTTTCACGCTCAACCCGGTAAGCTACCTTTTTACCGCACCACATGGACAACACTTGCAGCGTGTGGCTCACCACTAACGGCAATTGGTGCGTCGTGGATTCTCTCGGGTCGAAATCATGCCAGTAGTGTGCAGCTTCCCATAAGGATAAAGTTTTGACGTGAACGAGCATGATGGGAGTTAAGAGCGCGGCTTGCGGCTCTTCTTGGCCGTCACCGCAGGCAACAGGCTGGTGAGTTGCTGGTAGCGTTCAAATAAAAATGCCACGCGCGCGGCATCATCTTTTCCACTTTTATATTGGTAAGCAGCATCCACTGCTTTGTCCAGCACGGCGTGCGCCTTGACGAGTTCTGGCGGCATGGAGAGTGGATCGTATAAATCGGCCAGCGAGGATTCTGGATACAACGCCCGCGCATCGAGGATAGCTTGCGCGGCGGCTTCGATGGTGGCGTGGTGTTTGTCCGCAGTGTCCGGCCACGGAAAGTTGTTATAGACGATGGTGTTGGAATAGTTGTAGCGACTTTCCAATCGTCCACAAGTGGTGCGCATCCATGCGTTGTGCATGGTGCTGTTCAGAATGCCGAACGTGAATAGGTTTGCGTCCGACATAAAGAAAATTTTATTGCCACAGACTACTTTGGTATCGAGGTAGCCAATCGGAATAAATTTGCGGCGTTCGGATGAAACTTTGGGAATAGCTAGATAGTGAAGCGAACTCGGTTGGCGAATTTCACCAAACAACGTGGGCGTGTTTGCCAGCTCAACCGTGGCGGCTTTGGTGCTGGCGAGGCGCATGGCTTTGACCGCTTCTACACGGCGCATCACTTGCGGCATGGCGCGCAACTCTGCAGGTGCAATGCCTTTCAGCCACAAGCACCAGCGCGAAATGTTGTTGATGAATTCATCGCCCATCACAAAAGGACGTATCCATTTTCCCGCTTGCGGTTCAGCTTGTAACAACACTTCTTTTTCCGCGTCACTCATCAATAAATTTCCACCATCGACTGCATAACTACCAGTATCCATTTCAGGAGCGGCGCAAATCGGCGTGCGGCGTTTGTCGAGAAATACAGTAGGCGCATCGACCAAATAAGGGTTGATGTTGTGCGCGGTAATCGCCGTGGGTTCGCCCTTGATGTTGTCGCCGTAATCGAACAGCACGCGCTGTTGCGGTTCACTCAGCCCAAAGCCAACAATCACGCAATGCACCGCAGCGATGCCTTTACCTTCGTTGCTCCATTGAAAGGTACGGTGCGCGAAGTGAATGTGGATGCCTTGCGCAAACAGGTGACTCCACAAAATAGAAACTTGTTCGCCTTGGGTGATGGAGTTGGTGGAGACGAACGCAACTTCAATCAACGGATTTACCTGAATGTAATTCGCCGCCTTCGCATACCAGCACGCTACGTAGTCGAGCACACCCGCACCTTTGAGTTTGCCAAAGACGATTTCCATATCGCTTTTTTGTTCTTTGTTCTGGTAGCTGTAGCCTATGAACGGCGGATTGCCCAACACATAGCTGCACTGCTCCGGTGGCAGCACGTCGCGCCAATCAATACACAAAGAATTCGCGCAGGCGATGGTAGCACTGTCTATCAGTGGCACGGTGGGGCGTGTCGTGCCGAAGCGTTCAGCGGCTTCGAGGTTCATCTGATGGTCGGTGATCCACATGGCGACACGGGCAATATGCGCAGCGGCTTCGTCGATCTCGATGCCATAAAACTGGTTGACTTTGACACGACATAAAGTTGAAACATCGAGCAGTCCGCCCCGGCTGGCATTGGTGAGGCCAATGTCGCCCATCGCTTCGATGGTGTCCATTTCGAGTTGGCGCAGTTCGCGGAAGCCGATCACCAGAAAATTGCCGCAACCGCAGGCCGGATCGAAAAAGGTAAGCGTGGGCAGTGTGTCGTAAAATTCTGTAAGCAATTTTTTATTGCGCTTCACTTTCGCTAATTCAGCGCGCAGATCATTCATGCACAGCGGGTTGATGACACGCAGGATGTTGCGCTCGCTGGTGTAGTGCGCGCCGAGTTCGCGGCGGCTGGCTTTACGGTTGCTGCTGTCCGCACCTTCGGTGGTATGTTCTTCAAGCACGCCCTGAAACATCGCGCCGAAGATGGCGGGCGAGATGCCGCTCCAATCCAGTTTGGCGCAGGCAATGAGCTGATTGCGCAAGGTGCTGTCGAAGCCGGGGATGCGGGAATTTTCAGAAAACAGTTTGCCGTTGACGTAGGCAAAAGCGGTCAGTGCTTCGTCTAAATTGTGTTGGCGTTCTGCATCCGGTGTGTTGAGTATCTGAAATAATTCGGCCAGAACGCGCCCCACATCGCCGCCATCTGCGCGGGTGGATTCCATAAGTCTGCGGAAAATCCCGTTCTCGCCGAATATGCCCGTATCGTCCGCAAACAGCGAGAACAATAACCGGGTGAGGAACACTTCCAGATCGCGCCCTTTGAAATTGGCACGCAGTAAAGCTTCATGCAATTTGCTGATGGCATAAGCGGCGCTGCGGTCGGCTTCCGATTCTTCGGTGATGTCCGTGATCGGCTGTTCCACCAAGAACATAAACCAGTCGGCTTTCTTCGGCAACTCGACAAGTTTGCATTGGTGGTAGCCGCCGCCCGCTTGCAGGTCGTAGAGGCGGATGCGCGCAAAGTCGCTGGTGATAATGTAGCGCGGGCGTTCAGCTTCATTCAGCGCAAGAAAATATTGTCCGGCTTGGTCAAACGCGGCATCCAAATCCTTGCCCGCACTTTTATGTTCAACGATGAGCTTGCCGGGAATAAAGCTGTCGATAAAGCCTTGCGCGCCGCCGAGTTTTTTAACCAATTGTTCGTAGATGGTGGCACTCTCTGCACGGATGCCGAAGCACTCATAAAAACGTAGCCAGAAGGTTTGCGCTTGGCTGCGCTCGTTGCGTGCGCCCTGCTGCTCTTTGGCGAAAACTGAAAGACGTTTGCGAATTTCGTTACGGGTGAGTGCCATTGAATTCCTCGGTCTGGTTTGCTGGTGAGGCAATAGGCGCAGATTCTATGCGATGCGAGGAGAGGTTGGGAAACTTTAAGGAGAGTGTATTGCTTGCGTGAGTGAAAACGGCTTGCGGGCGAAGAGCAGGGCGCATAAACTGCCAAGTTATGTATTTAGAGTCCCCCGTGTTACTTGAACGGGGTCGTATACTTTGCAATAGCGAGCGTATTTTTGACGTTCTAGAATAAAAAGGTGAATGCGCCATGGAATGGCTATTAGCAAATAAGGAGTGGATATTCTCTGGGGTCGGCGTAACTATATTAGCCGGTATAATTGCAATGTTTATGAAAAATCGTCAGCTGCAACCTCAGCAACAATCCGTTCATCAGACCGTATCAATAAATATGAAAGACGGAGCGCAGCCTCAACAAACCTCATCAATTGAAGAATTAAAAAAATCTACAACGATATTATTTATTGACGATGATCGAACCTTCAAAATAGTCGATATCCTCAAAAAAATGGGTTGGTTTAACACTAAACTGATAAAAGACATCAACTCTCTGTCGGATCACAACGTAGTAGCAGCGGATGTCTTGTTTATTGATATCCAAGGTGTTGGAAGGCTCCTTCAAGAGAAGGATGAAGGGCTCGGCCTAGCATTAGCTATAAAG
>JAKFXW010000131.1 GCA_021731185.1 Gallionellaceae bacterium | reverse complement strand
AATAGGCACTCGCTGTGTTGCGCTCCTTGGTATCGTAGAATAACTACGACCAGCGTCGCGCGCCTTGCGATCATCCATTTTTTGTCAGCAACGCGGTTCATGATGGACTTAATCAGAGGTTCCTTAGATGGGTTCATGATTGAAATGAGTGTAACTGATTTCCTATGCGCTTCGCCAACGCACCACAATGGTGGGACATAAAATAAATTAACCAGAAACTTGCCCGTCAATAGCAACTCGAAGTTGGAGTCTACTCGACAGGCAGGATGCTTCGGCAGACTGATTATTCCAATTTCTGATAAACAGGAGCACAAGGCGGCAAGGATGAGGCGACGGTGCGTGGTTGTTGCCGATTCATCGGCTGTACAACCACGGTCTACCCCTTGCGGGTGAAGACAGTACATTTGAGTACGGCTATAACCAACCACTTTGTAACCGTTTTTTGGTTGCTTAGTGGGATGGCTAGTAGTTTCATCAGGAGCCGAAAACGAAGCCAACACTGTGATCGTTTTTATCAGGAAATGGAATTACTTTGACAAACTGGCTCGTCGGTGACGGCTCGTTTAGTATTGCCGTATAATTGCGTCCCACTGCTCATTACTACAATTGCAGGATCGGAATGTTGACCCGAGCAGCACCTTAATATCCATGCCCTACTAGGACGATTTTGAACACTGCTAATTTATTTGCCTTTGGCATAAATCATCATACCGCGCCGCTTGCCGTGCGCGAGCAGGTTGCTTTTAATACGGAAGCGACTGAGCCTGCGCTGCGCGATCTGGTTAGCCACGGAGCAGCCAAGGAAGCCACCATCCTTTCTACCTGCAATCGCACCGAAGTATATTGCAGTACAAACGCGCCGGAGAAAATTGTAAATTGGCTGGCGAATTATCATCATCTACAGCCCAGCAAAATCGAACCGTATGTATACATGCTGCCGCAAGAGCAGGCCGTCAAACATGCGTTCCGCGTGGCCAGCGGTTTGGATTCTATGGTACTTGGTGAACCTCAAATTTTGGGGCAAATGAAACTGGCAGTGAAGCAAGCTGAGCAGGCCGGGACACTGGGGCTGTTACTACATAAATTATTTCAACATACTTTTTCAGTCGCTAAAGACGTGCGCGCGCAAACTGAAATCGGCACCAACCTAACCTCTATGGCCGCAGCCGCAGTGAAATTGGCGGAGCGCATTTTTCCCAGCATCACCGAGCAACGTGTGTTGTTTATTGGAGCCGGAGAAATGATTGAACTGAACGCCGTACATTTTGCCGCTCGCTCGCCCCGTCATATCACCGTTGCTAACCGCACCTTGGAACGCGCGCAAATATTGGCGCGGCGTGTGAATGGTCATGCGATAACCCTGAGCGAACTGCCAGAACAACTGGCGCTGCACGATATTATTGTAACCAGCACCGCCAGCCAACTGCCCATTCTCGGCAAAGGCATGGTGGAGCGCGCACTGAAAGCACGCAAACATCGCCCATTATTTATTGTTGATCTAGCCGTTCCGCGAGATGTCGAAGCGGAAGTAGCAGAACTGGATGATGTATTTCTCTACACCGTGGATGATCTGGCTGAATTGGTGCAAGATGGCATGGCCGCACGCCAGAGCGCGGTGCAAGAAGCAAGCGTCATTATTGATTCAGGCGTGGCTGATTTCCTACACTGGATGGAATCACGTGAAGTTGTACCGACCATACGCGCCCTGCGCGATCAAGCCGAGCGGCAGCGCCGCCATGAAACTGAAAAAGCCTTAGCGATGCTGGCTAAAGGTGAGTCGCCTGAAAAAGTGCTGGAGTTGTTGAGCAAAGGGTTAACCAACAAATTACTGCACGGCCCTACGCAGGCATTAAATCAAGTGCAAGGTGCAGACCGCGAAGCCTTACTCGAAAACATACGCCGAATTTATCATCTGCATTCTGACGAATAATTTTTTGGTCTCGGCTTCCCTCCAATGGCATTCCCCTAAGTGAACCTTCTACAATGAAACCCAGCATTGCCGCAAAACTCGCTCAACTTAGCGAGCGCCTAGGCGAAGTTAATCGCCTGTTAAGCAGTGAAGATGCCACGCACGATATGGACAGCTATCGCAAACTCAATCGCGAGCGCGCCGAACTCACACCTGTCGTAGAATTATACGAAGCACATCAAGCTTGCGCGACGGACATTGCCACCGCAATGACCATGATTGGCGACCCTGAGATGCGCGAATTTGCTGATGAAGAAGTCAAGCACGGACGCGAGCGATTAGAACAAATTGAGGTGGATTTGCAAAAGCAATTGCTACCCAAAGACCCCAACGATGATCGCAACGTGTTCCTGGAAGTACGCGCTGGCACGGGTGGCGATGAGGCGGCATTATTTTGCGGCGATTTGTTTCGCATGTATGCGCGTTTTGCCGAACGCAATCGCTGGCAGGTTGAAGTCATTTCCGAAAGCCCAGGCGAGAAAGGTGGCTACAAGGAAATCATCGCACGCATCGTCGGACAAGGTGCATATTCCATATTGAAATTTGAGTCCGGCGCGCATCGCGTACAGCGCGTACCCACCACTGAAACTCAAGGCCGCATCCACACCTCAGCCTGCACCGTGGCGGTATTACCCGAGGCAGATGAGGTCAGTGATGTTATTTTAAATCCTGCTGATTTACGCATCGATACTTTTCGCGCTTCGGGAGCGGGTGGGCAGCACATTAACAAAACAGACTCGGCGGTACGCATCACGCACTTGCCTACAGGCACGGTGGTGGAATGTCAGGATGGTCGCTCGCAACATAAAAATAAAGCACAGGCATTATCCGTTTTGGCGGCACGCATTAAGGATAAAGAAGAACGCGCCGCGCACGCCAAGCAAGCGGCTGAACGTAAATCACTGGTGGGCAGTGGTGATCGTTCCGAGCGCATACGCACGTATAATTTTCCGCAGGGTCGCGTCACCGATCATCGCATCAATCTTACTTTATATAAGATGGAGCACATCATGGACGGCGCGATTGGTGAATTATGCAACGCACTGATGGCGGAATATCAGGCGGAGCAATTGGCCGCGCTGGCCGAAAGTACTTAACACTCAAAGATGCCCTCTATTCAAACCACGCTGCAGCGAGACTCCGAAAAAATCATTGCGACGCTGGGGCTGGATACACATACTGCGCGCATCGAGGTGCAATGTTTATTGCAGCACGTATTGCAAGTCCCCCGCGCATATTTAATCGCACATCCCGAGCATAGCCTGAATGAAGTCGAGCACGCGCAATATACTGCTTGGTTACAACGTCGTTTATGCGGCGAACCGATTGCTTATATTTTGGGCGAACGGGAATTTTTCGGTCTGCGCCTGCAGCTGAATACACATACTTTGATTCCGCGTCCTGAAACAGAATTGCTGGTTGAACAGGCTTTGCAAATTATCCCCTCAAATGCCTATTCCGTATTGGACTTAGGCACGGGAAGCGGAGCGGTCGCCCTGGCTATCGCCCATCACCGTCCGTATGCCCATGTTGTCGCCTGCGACATTTCAAGTGCGGCATTAGCAGTTGCAAGTGCAAATGCACAGCATTTAAAAATTCAAAATGTAAATTTTTTGCGGAGTGATTGGTATGCTGAACTCGGTGAGCAATGCTTCGATTTGATTGTATCTAACCCACCTTACATTGCGGCGGATGACCCACACTTGCAATTGGGCGATCTGCGCTTTGAGCCAAGGTCTGCACTGGCTTCCGGCACGGATGGTTTAACGGCGATAAGCGACATCATCCGCCACTCGCCTCAGCATTTAAATTCGGGTGGTATGCTTTGGTTGGAGCACGGCTACAATCAGGCCACCAGTGTGCGTGAGTTGTTGCAGCAGGCGGGATTTAAGTCCGTGCATTCAGTGTGTGATCTGGCTAATATAGAACGTATTAGCGGCGGGACATGGCGGCGGAATATTGCCCAGTAGCAGGCAAACCGCTAGAATACCCGACTTAATTAGTCAACCAAACAAGAGGTCTTAAAAATGAGCGTACAGGAAAAAATTAAGCAGCAAATTAGCAGCGCTCCCGTGGTGTTGTATATGAAGGGTACGGCGCAATTTCCGCAATGTGGATTTTCAGCCAATGTCGTTAAAACGCTGAACGCATGCGGCGTGGAGAATTTAGTTACGGTGGATGTGCTGGCTGACCCAGAAATTCGTCAGGGCATTAAGGAATTCGCTAACTGGCCGACTATCCCACAGTTATATATCAATGGTGAATTTGTGGGCGGATCAGATATTGTTACCGAGATGTATCAGAGTGGTGAGTTGCAGGCAATGCTGGGTACCAAACACTAACAGGGATTGATAAGCTGTTGCGCTCAGCATAACGGCGTTGCTCAAGGGCTCGAAATGCTCATTGACTTTGAGTCAACTCCGCTTCCTCTCCCTTTCGCGCCTTGTTCTGCCTTCGCTCACGACGCTTCTCAAAACCCTGCGAAAGAATATTGGTCACTACGAACTTTTTTCGGTTACCAAATTATTCTATGACTATTGATAGATACTTCCTGGCACGCGCAATCGCCGCTTC